>JBILPX010000188.1:0-6250 GCA_044373565.1 Roseomonas sp. | reverse complement strand
CGCCAACACGGCAAATATCCAAAGCGGCACTCGCAGGCCGCGCCGCGCGCCAGGCTTCTTCCGCCGCCAGGCGCCTTTGGCTGCGCGGCTGGCCGGGCGCGGGGGGGGTCGCCTCATCCACCGTGCCGCCGGCGCGGTCACCATAAACCCCTGTGGTGGAAAGATAGCCGATCCAGCGCTGATTTCCCGAAGTCAGGGCGGCGGCGTGGCGGCGCAGCACGGGGTCTCCGACCTCATCAGGCGGTGTGGTGATCAGCCAATGGCTCGCAGCCGCGAAGGCCGGGCCGGCGGCATCGAAACTGATGACCTCAACCCCCGGCGGTGCCCTTACAGCTTCTGGCTGGCGGGAGGTGCCCACAACGCGCCAACCGGCGGCCGAGGCGGCCTCGGCAACCGCGCGCCCGGCATAGCCCAGCCCGGCAATGATCAGCAGTTTGTTCTGTTCCATGGTTTTTCCGCCACGCGCCGTGATAATTCGCTCGGGCGCCAGATCAGCATGGTAACATTACTAGCGGTCCGCGCTAAATAGCCGGTGATGACGCAAAAGCCCATGAAGCTTATCGGGGTTGCCACGGCGCTTTTGGTTCTGGGCGCGGCGGGCGGCCTGTTGCTTTCGGGCGTGCTTTCCTCCGCACAAGACGATGCCGCGCTGCCGATGCCGCCTGAACCGCCTCGGCTTTCCCAGGCACCAGAATATGCGCGCTGCCTTGACCTATTGCTGGTTGATCCCGCCGGTGCGCGCGGCTTTGCGCGGGATTGGCATATGCAGGGTGGCGGAGAGGGTGCCGCGCAATGCGAGGCCCTGGCGCAACTCAGCCTTGGTGAGCCGGATGCGGCAGCCGAAGCGCTGGAACGCATCGCGGCCCGGAGCGAGGCCGGGATTGCCGCACGTGCGGCGGTTTTCGGTCAGGCGGCGGAAGCTTGGCGCGCCGCCGGCAAGCCGCAACGCGCGGCAGCGGCGGCGAGCCTGGCGCTCGCGCTCACACCACAGGATGCCGATTTGCTGCTGGAACGCGCCATGGCGCGGCTCGCGCTTAACCAGGAAGCCGCTGCCTTGGCTGATCTTGATCTGGCCGTGGTGCTTGATGCGGATCGGGCCGAGGCCTGGATCTGGCGCGCTGCCGCGCAACGCCGGCTTGATCGCCTGCGCCCGGCAGAAGACAGCATCACCACCGCGCTTCGCTTGGCACCGCGCAATGTGGAGGCGCTACTGGAACGCGGTATTCTGCGCCAGCTGCGTGGTGAAGCCGAAGCCGCGCGGCGCGATTGGGAAAGGGTGCTGGACTTGGCCCCGGTGAGCGCTGCCGCTGATCTGGCAGCGCAGAATCTGGCATTGATTGAGGCGGGGCCCAGCCAACGCTGATCCTTATTAGCTCAAAATTCGGTTTGCCAAAGGAATATGTTCGAACAATTTCACGACTTGCAATCTGGAAATGCTGACCAGCGCCAAGCGTGATGATGTGATCCCGGCCGGCAGCGTGACAGCTTTGCCCCACACTTACGCCAGGTGATATCGTTATTCTCGATAACCTCTCCAGCCACAAATGGCCCGGCGTCAGGCAAGCCATTCGGGCAAAGGGGCTCGCCTACTGTTCCTTCCGCCCCATAGCCCCGACCTTAATCCCATCGAGCAGGTCTTCACAAAACTCAAACACCTGCTCCGAAAAGCTGCTGAACGGTCGGTCGAGACTACATGGAGGCGTATCGGTTCGCTACTCGATGCCTTCCCGCATCATGAGTGCGCCAATGATGTCAAAAATCTAAGGTACGGAGTAGCTTGCAGTCTTCAGACACTAACTTTGCAGCCGGATGCCAGAATCCCTGATCACGCGAGCCCATCTTTCGATATTGCTCGCTATGGTCGCACGCATCTGCTCGCCATTGCCGGCGATGATATCAAGCCCAAGCCCGTTGAAGCGCTGACGCATCGCGGGGTCCGCCAGAATGGCCTTAGATGTCGCGTGCACCCTATCCAGGATCGGCTGCGGCGTGCCGGCTGGCGCCATGGTGCCGAACCATGAACTTGCTTCAAAATCCGGGAAGCCTTGTTCAACCATCGTCGGCATATCGGGCGCATTGGCAGAACGTTGCAGGGTGGTGATGCTCAATCCGTGCAATTGCCCATCGCGCACCATGGGCAGCACAGCGCCGATATTCTGGATGCCGATCTGCACGCTGCCATTCAGCACATCCGCCATATTCGCCCCGCGATAGGGGATGTGTTCCATCTTGATGCCGGCCTGGTGGCAGAACATCTCCCCCGCAATATGCTGCGGCGTGCCCACGCCAGGCGTGCCGTAGGATACCTTGCCCGGATTGGCCCGTGCATAAGCGACAAGTTCCTGAATGTTGCGCGGCGGAAAGTCGCGGTTCGAAACGAACAGCGATGGCATGGCGAAGGCTATTCCAATCGGCGCCAGATCCTTCATGGGATCAAAAGGCAGGCGCTGCAGGCTTGGCAGGATGGTGAGCGCCGCACTCGCAGCCCACATCAGCGTATAGCCATCAGGCGCTGACTTCGCGACCCGATCAACGCCAATGGCGCCTGAATTGCCCGCGACGTTTTCCACCACGACCGGCTGGCCCCAGGCTTCGCTAAATCTTTGCGCGAAGATGCGCCCCGTCACGTCCGTAGCGCTACCGGCAGTGAAGCCAACAACCAGACGAACCGGGCGATCCGGCCAGGCCGTTTGAGCGAAACCTGCGCCTGAGGCGCTGGCCCCGGCAAGGGCGGCACCGCCCAGCAATAACCGGCGCCGCGAAAGCGATGCTGTCATGAACGTCTTTCTCCCCAGTATTTTTATGGCCCCTTTGGCCACCAGGATGGCCAAGGGGATGGGGAAAGCCTAACGCAGACAATCACGTGCCGTCCATGCGAAACATGGTCCGGCAGGCGCATTGCTTCAGGCGGAGACCTGCCGCACCAAATCGAGCTTGCCGGCCGCCGCGCCTGCAGCCCATGCGGGCACAATTGGCCGAGGCTTTTCAAACCAAAAGCAAGTTTCCTCGACACCGCGTGATGGGCACCAGATGCGCCCTTCCCCCATTGGGCCAAAGCCCAATAGGCGAATGACGGCGAGCGAGGCCGCATTATCCGGCTGCACCGCTGCGCGCAGGCAATCAATATCCATATGCTTGAAGGCGAGTTCCACTGCGACCGGCCCCGCTTCGCGCATCAGCCCTTGGCCCTGGTATTTTTCGCCGAGCCAATAAGTGGTCAGCGCCACCCGTTCATCGCCAGGCGGGCAGATCAGGCTGACCCAGCCGCACATTGCGCCATCGGATTTCCGTTCCAGTGCTAGCGGCAGAGACCGCCTTTGTGCTGCGGCGCCGCGGGCCGCCACGATTTTCTCTTCCGCCATGGGGGAGGAGAAGGGCACCGGCCAGGAGGCCAATCGCTTGCTGATCGCTTCCGTCATCATCTCCGCAATTGCCGGGGCATCGCGGCCTTCGACGCAGCGCAACCGAAGGCGAGGCGTTTCTGCTACGGGAGCAGATGGGAGAAAAACAACCATAGGATGTATATAGACCGTGGAAATCTATTTGGCTAGAATTTTTTTTAACCTTTCCACAGCTTTTCCGCGAGGCTGGTCAAATAGCCTAGAAAGGGAAATTTTCCCATGATGCACGCGGGCGCGACGGTGAGAGAATTCCAAAAACCCCGCCAAACCATTGCGTCGCCCGAAGCCGGATTCCCCAGATCCTCCAAAGCCTAGTGCCTGAAAGCCAGCGAATTCCACGCTGCGCCCGGCAATGATGGCGCTGCCCCGGGCCAGGGCAGAAATCTGTTTTTCTTCCTTTGACTCTGCCCCAAACAGATAAATCGCAAGCGATGCTGGGCGAGCCACAACCCAGGCGAGTGCTTCTTCCAAGGAAGTTTCTTCGCGTAATAGTAGTATCGGGCCGAAGATTTCCTCATGGCAAATCGACGCTTCGGGCGCGGCTTCCGCCAGCCGCAGCGCCATCCGACGCCCTGGGCCGTCTTCAGCCAGGGGGGTTAGGCTGGCGCCCGCCATTAATCGCTGAAGACGCGCATATTGGGCGGCATTGATCACGCCCGTTTCCGGCAGGCTGATGCCACTCCCGCGGCAGGCTGCGATGAAAGCCTGCTTGCTATGCCCGACCAGCAGCACCGTATCGGGGGCAACACAGGTCTGCCCCGCATTGAAGGCCTTGCCCGCCAGGATATCGCGTGCGGCGCGCTTCAAATCCGCCCCCGGCAGCACCAGCACCGGGCATTTGCCGCCGAGTTCCAGCGTCAGCGGTGTCAGATTCGGCGCAGCAGCGGCCATGATCTTGCGCCCGGTCGCGGTACTGCCGGTGAAGACCAGATGATCCCAGGGCTGGGCGGCGAAATCCGCGCCGATGTCAGCGCCACCTTGCACGCAAAGCGCGATGTCATCGCCCCAGGCATCGCGCAGAATATCCGCAATCAACGCGGCGGTGCGCGGCAGCGCTTCCGAGGGTTTCACACACACACGATTGCCGGCGGCAATGGCATCAATCGCGGGCAGCAGCGCCAATTGCACCGGGTAATTCCACGGCGCCATAATGCCGATCACGCCTTTGGGGACGAATTCCTCCCGAGCGCGGGCGGGCCAGAAGGGATAGGGCACAGTCACGCGGCGCGCGCGCATCCAATGCCATAAATTGCGCCGCGCATAACGCGCCGCATCCGCAACAAGCAGCACATCCGCAAGCAGGGTTTCAATCGGTGCGCGGCCTTCATATTCAGCATCCAGCACCGCCATGATCTCATGCGACCGCGCCATGACGGCGCGCGCGAGGCCCGCCAGCAACACCCGGCGCTGCTTGAGATTCGGCGCACCATCACGCGCTTCAGCGGCACGCAAGGCCACAAGGGCTTCAGCGGGCGTCATGCCGGTACCGCCTTAGAAGCCGCTTCACCAGAAAGTACCGCAGCTTCAATGGTGGCGGGCAGGCGCGGCCAGGTCCAATCCCCGGCCAGCACAAGATTCCGATAAATTTGGCGCGGCGGTTGCGGCGGCATGCCCACCGCATGGCGCGGCGTGGCACGGCGTTCCTTCACCGCGCGCATGGCGGGCGGCGCTTCTGGCCATTCCCCGGGCAAGCCAAAAGCCTTTGCCGCAGCGCAGATTTCCGCCCAGGCGCGTGGTGCCAAATCCGGCGCCTGTTCTTCAACTTCAGCATCCGCCGCGCTGACCGTCACGCTGACCCCGCTTGGGCGCACCAGCACCCATTGGGTCAGCCCGCCCAGCACGCCGATAAAGCGCACCGGCCCTGCCGTTTGGTGCGCGAAATGCAGGTTGAGAATCGGCGCATGGCGTTCCGGCACGCGCAACTTCGGAATCAGCCGCCCAACTTCCCAAGGCGGCAGCGCCAACACCACCTGGTCACGTGCTTCCAGCACGATGCTGTCATCCCCGAAATGCAGCGCAATGATGCGCCCTTCCGCTTCTGTCATGGCGCGCAGCCTGACGCCGAAACGCGTGGTGACGCCGGACTTTTGTAGCGCGCGCAAAGCGGGCGAGATCAAATCCGGCCCCAGCCCTTCCCGCGCCACCAGCACCGCGCCCGCCCCTGGCCGCCCAAGCCGGCGCAGCACCACGCCAAGCCGCGCGGAAGATGCCTCATGCCCCGGCGTATTCAGCGCGGCCACGGTGAGTGGTTCGATCAGCGCACGATACAGCGCGGGATGCGCCGCCATAACCTCGGCCACGGGCCTATCACCAATGGGCAAGGCAAGGCGCAGCAGCGCTGCAAAGGCAGAGGCACTCAAGCCTGGCGGGCGCTTGGCGGGGTCTCGCCAGGCGAGCGGGCTTGCCGCGATGCGCCGCGCGCTGCCATCGGCCAGATCGAATACTGGCAGGCCTTCCGGCTCCGCTTCCACCCAGCCTTCGCGCGCGCCGATATCTGCCAGAAAGCGCAAAGCGGCGTGATTGGCGCCCATCAGCGCATGGGTGCCGTTATCTGTCCCATCTGGTAGCGCGCGGCAGCGCCCGCCGGCCACAGGCGTTGCTTCATGCAGCATCACGGCGCGGCCTTGGTCAGCAAGGCGCAGCGCCGCCACCAAGCCCGCGACACCTGCGCCAATCACGTGGCATGTGGCCGAGCTGCTCACGCGCGGCTGGCGCTTGCTTGCGGCATGGGCATGATCCCCATGGCATAGGCCGCCATTTGCAGCTTCTCACCGCGCGTCAGGCGCGGACGTGGCCGAGGCAGGCCGAAGCCGCGCGCCATCAGGCGTTCAAACAGCCGCTGATAGCCC
>JBILPX010000187.1:0-6268 GCA_044373565.1 Roseomonas sp. | reverse complement strand
ATGCGCCCTGGTTGCAAGCGCCATTTGTGGCGGATGCTTTCCTCGGGGATAGGCAGCACACCCACTTCGGATGCCAAGACAACCTTGTCATCATTGGTGATGATGTAGCGCGCGGGGCGCAGGCCGTTGCGGTCGAGCGTCGCGCCAATCTGGCGGCCATCGGTGAAGGCAATCGCAGCCGGCCCATCCCAGGGTTCCATCAACGCCGCGTGATATTCATAAAAAGCGCGCCGATCCGAATCCATCAGCGGATTACCCGCCCAGGCTTCCGGAATCAGCATCATCATCGCGTGGGACAGAGAATAACCACCCGCCACCAGGATTTCCAAGGCGTTATCAATGCAGGCGGTATCCGATTGTCCATGCGGAATCAGCGGCCACATCTTGTCCAAATCCGGCCCAAGCAAGGGTGAGGACATGGAACCACGCCGCGCATACATCCAATTCACATTGCCGCGCACGGTATTGATTTCGCCGTTGTGCGCCAGGAAGCGATAAGGATGCGCCAGCTTCCAGGACGGGAAGGTATTAGTTGAAAAGCGCTGATGCACCATGGCAAGCGCGCTTTCCGTCAGCGGGTTACGCAGATCATCGTAGAAGCTGCCAACCTGCCCCGCGAGCAATAGCCCCTTATAGACCACGGTGCGCGTGGAGAAGGACGGCATATACAAATCAGCATCCGCCGGTAGCCCCTTGGCGGTGGCTAATTCGCGGAACTTATTCAGCGCCTGCTTGCGGATGGTCAGGATTTTCCGCTCAAACGCGTCCTGATCCTTGATGCTGTCGCTGGCGGCGATGATCGCCTGGCGGATCACCGGCATGCTGGCGATCACGGCCTTGCCCAAGCCATCCAAAGTGGTGGGCACTTCGCGCCAGCCGAGCAGCGTCTGCCGCTCAGCAGTCACATAGCCTTCAATGCTTTGAATCGCGACCGCCCGGGAAGCCTCATCCCGCGGCAGGAAGCACATGGCAACCGCATAGCGGCCAGGCGCGGGCAGGGTTTTGCCCTGTCTTTCGGCCCAGTGGCGGAGCAGTTTGTCGGGCATCTGGATCAGGCAGCCGGCGCCATCACCCATCAGCGGGTCAGCGCCCACCGCGCCACGATGGTCCAGATTGACCAGGATTTGCAGGCCTTGGCGGATGATATCGTTCGACTTTCGGCCCTTGATATCCGCAATGAAGCCGACGCCGCAGGCGTCATGCTCATTCCGGGGATCGTAAAGACCTTGCTTTTCGGGCAGTCCCATATCTTTCGCTCTTCAATGCTCCGCCGGGGTCAATACCCCTGGCCAGCCCCTTTATATGGGGCGAGGGGCGTCTTTAATTCAGAGTTGAGCTTTGCGCCAGCATGGCTTTGGGGATTTTCCCATGCCCCGGGCGGGCGGGACCTTTTCCCTTGACGCCGCCCGCTTCGGGACGGAAAGCTTCCCTCATGGACAAGATCACCGCCGCCCTTCGGGCAAATCGCATCGTGCGCGCCGCCATGCGCCATTGCGCGCTGGCCGGCTGGGCGCCGGTTGCGCAAATGCCGCTGCCTGATAGCCGCCGGCCCGATATCATCGCGCTGACCGATAATGGCAGCTTCATCGCCATCGAAGTGAAATCTACTGCCGAGGATTTCCTATCAGACGAAAAATGGCAGGATTATCGGGATTGGTGCGACCAGCTCTATTTCGCCGTGGACATGGATTTCCCACGAGAAATCCTGCCGGAAGATGTCGGTCTATTGGTGACGGATCGGCTGGAAGTGGCCGTGATCCGCGATGCACCGCTGATGCGGCTTTCACCGCCCCGCCGCCGCGCGTTACTGCACCGCTTCGCCGTGCTGGCTGCCGGGCGGCTCGCGGCCCTGCAAGACCCGGAATCAGCGCGGGAAGTGAATGCCGCGCTCAAACTTGAATAATCTCTCTCAGCCCTTCATCCGCGCCACGGTGGCCGTGGTGCTATTGCCCGGCAGCAATTGGGCAAGCTTCACCTGCCCGCCATAGCCCTGCACGATATCGGCGCCCACCACGGTATCCACGGTGTAGTCGGCGCCCTTCACCAGCACTTCGGGCTGAAACAGCCGGATCAATTCAAGCGGCGTTTCTTCATCGAAAACCGTGACGCAATCCACCGTCGCCAGCGATGCCAGCACCGCCGCCCGCGCGGCTTCATTCTGAATGGGCCGTGCCGGGCCCTTCAGGCGCTTCACACTGTCATCACTGTTCAGACCAACCACCAGGCGGTCACACCAGGACCGGGACTGTTCCAGCAAATGCACATGGCCGGGGTGCAAAAGATCAAAGCAGCCATTGGTGAAGCCAACCCGCCAGCCGCGCCGGCGCCAGCGTTCCACCTGTTCTAACGCGGCAGAACGAGACATCACCTTGCGCAAGGCACCCCTTTCGGGGCCGAGCGCTTCAAGAATTTCCTCTTCCCGCGTGACCGCCGTGCCAACCTTACCCACCGCAATGCCGGCGGCGATATTGGCCAGCCGCACGGCGACAGGCAGGGGCAATTTCGCGCCAAGCCCGGCGGCGATGGTGGCGACAACCGTATCGCCCGCACCAGACACATCCTGCACTTCGGCCGCTTCCGCCGGGAAATGATGCAGCTTGTCGCCATCAAGCAGGGTCATGCCGTCTTCGCTGCGCGTCACCAGCACGGCGCCAAAGCCATGCGCATCGCGCAGCGCCCGCAAGGCAGCGACGATATCTTCTTCCGTATCCACAGGCATGCCAGTGGCTTCCGCCAACTCCGCACGGTTCGGAGTCACCAAATCAGCCCCGGCATAGCGGCTGTAATCGCGCCCCTTGGGGTCCACCACCACGCGCCGGCCCGCTGCCCGCGCCGCCTGGATCAGCCGCGCGGCCGTATCGCCCATCAGCACGCCCTTGCCGTAATCGGACAGCACCATCACCGTGGTGGCCGCCGCGGCATCGCCGGCAATCCGCACCAGCCTATCCGCAAGCCGCTGCTGGATGGGCGCCACTTCCTCATGATCCGCGCGCAGCATGTGCTGGCCATTGGCAAGAAAGCGCGTTTTCGTCGTGGTGGCGCGCCCGCTCTGCACCAGCAACCAGGGCTCAACCCCCGGCTGCCCGCCGATCAACCCGGTCAGGTCACTGCCGGCCTGGTCATCGCCAACCACGGAAACAAAGGCCACGGCGGCACCAAGCGCGGTCAGGTTACGCACCACATTGCCCGCGCCGCCTGGCATGGCGATTTCGCGTTCCACGGTCAGCACCGGCACCGGCGCTTCCGGGCTGATGCGCTGCGCCCGGCCATAAACATAGCGGTCCAGCATGGCATCGCCCACCACCAGCGCCGAAGCGTGGCGGAGCTGCCGCGCCGCGGCCATCAATTCAGCGACAGAGATTTCAGCCAATGGCCGATCCATGAGGGGCGCCTTTCTTACAGTTTTGCGTAACCCAGGCACGGGGTAGGACGCAAGCGGTGGCGCGCCAAACCTGTGTTTGATCGCATTTTCCGAGCCACCAAGTGAAGCCACTTGGCTTGAAAATGCTCACGCCCCCGCCAGGGTCAGCCCCTCAATCCGAAGGGTCGGGCAATCCGTCCCGCGCCGGAAGACCAGATCATTCGCCGCGACCATGTTCAGGAAAATCTGCTTCAGATTGCCCGCGATGGTGATTTCACTCACCGCTTCTGCCAGCACCCCGTCCCGGATCATGAAGCCCGCCGCGCCGCGGCTGTAATCGCCGGTCACGCCATTCACGCCCATACCGATCAATTCCGTGACGTAAAGCCCTTCCTTGATATCGGCCATAAGTTCAGCCGGGCTGAGCCCACCAGGGGAAAGCCAAAGGTTGCTCGGCGCCGGGCCGGGCGGGCCGCCCGTGCCGCGGCTGGCATGGCCGGTGGAAGCCAGGCCCAATTGCCGGGCGCTGCGCCAATCCATGACCCAGCTTGTCAGCACGCCATCGCGCACCAGGGCGCGGGCCTCACCCGGCATGCCTTCCCCATCAAAGGGGCGGGAACGCAGGCCGCGCGGGCGCGTTGGGTCATCATGCACTGTCAGACCCTCGGGTAGGATCTGTTCGCCCATGGAATCCTTCAGAAAGGATGTGCCCCGCGCCACCGCCGCACCATTAATGGCGCCCATCAAATGCCCAAGGATGGAACCCGAAACGCGCGGGTCCAAAACCACCGGAATACGCGCGGTCTTGGCGCGCACCGGGTTCAACCGGCGCACCGCCTTTTCCGCCGCCACGCGCCCAACCAAGGCGGGGTCCGGCAGATCGGCCAGATAGACCGATTGCCAGTAATCATAATCCCGCTCCATCCCCGTGCCTTCGCCGGCGACAGCAGTGGCGGAAATGCCATGCGATGTGCGCGCATATTGCCCAGCGAAACCATTGGACGAAACCAGGGCAATCTCGGTCCGGCCCCAGCCGGCGCCCGCCCCTTCACTATTGGTGATGCCCTTCACCGCCAGCGCCGCTTCTTCCGCCAGCGCAGCGCGCGCCAGCAGGGTTTCGGCGGTGGGCTCGCTCGGGTCTTCCAAATCCAGCGCGCGGGCAGGAATGGCAACGGCCTCCGGCAGCCCGGCGAATGGGTCTTCCGGCACGACGCGCGCCATCGCCACTGCGCGTTCCGCCAAAGCGGCAAAGCCCTTCGGGTCCGGTTCCGTGGAAGCGACAATCGCCTGGCGTTTGCCAATGAATACCCGCAAGCCAAGATCGAGACTTTCCGAACGTTCCAGCTTTTCAATCGCCCCCAGGCGCCGATCAACGGAAAGCGAGGTTGAGGCAACCAGCAACGCATCCGCCGCATCCGCCCCGGCTGCGCGGGCGGCCTTGATCAGATCAGCCAGCGCATCCAGCCGGTTCATGCCGCAAGCTTCTCCATGATTGCGGCAACCGAGGGCACCTCGCCCGATGGCCCCATCACCGCCAAAGTCGGACGCTGGCGGAAGGCGCGGGCAGCCGCCTGCTGCACTTGTTCAACCGTCACCGAGGCAATGCGCTGCTTGGTTTCCTCAATCGGGATCACGCGGCCATGCACCTGCAATTGCCGCGCAAGCTGTTCGCAGCGGCTGCCAGTGGATTCCAAAGACATCAGCAAGGAAGCGCGAAGCTGCGCCTTGGCGCGGGCCAATTCATCCTCGGTCACGTCGCGCTGCACCTTGATCAATTCCTCAAGCGTCACGGGCATCAATTCAGCCGCTTCCTTCTCACCGGTGCCGGCATAAATCTGGAACAAGCCGCCATCCTTGAAGGGAGAGGCGAAGGCATAAATGGAATAAACCAGGCCGCGCTTTTCACGGATTTCCTGGAACAGGCGCGACGACATGCCACCACCCAAAAGCGTGCCCAACACCTGCGTCGGCCAATGCATGGGGTCCAGATAGGGGACGGAAGGAAAGCCAAGCACAATATGCACCTGGTCCAATTCGCGTGTTTCGCGGAATTCGCCGCCGGCATAGCGCGCGGCTTCCGGGGTTGCGATATCCACCTTGGGCAGATCAGCGAAATGCTTGCCGACCAGGTCAAGCAGCGTGTCATGATCCAGCGCGCCAGCGCCGGCGACCACCATGGAAGAAGGCCCGTAATTGCGGCCCATATAGCCCCTGAGCGCATCGCGCGTCATGGCTTTGATTGACGCCTCCGTGCCCAGCACGGGCCGGCCCATGGGCTGATCCGGAAAAGCCGTGGTTTGGAAATGGTCGAACACAATATCATCCGGCGTATCATTCGCCTGACCGATTTCCTGCAAAATCACGCCGCGTTCGCGTTCCACTTCCTCAGGCTCGAAGGTTGAATGCGTCAGAATATCGCCGATGATATCAACGGCGAGTGCGGTGTCTTCCTTCAGCACCTTGGCGTAATAAGCGGTTTGCTCGCGCGCGGTATAGGCATTCAAATGCCCGCCGACATTTTCAATCTCCCGCGCAATCGCCGCCGCATCGCGCCGCCCCGTGCCCTTGAAGGCCATGTGTTCCAGGAAATGCGATACGCCATTGTCTTCCGGCGTTTCGTGTCGCGTGCCGACCGAGACATAGGCGCCGAAGGAAACGGTTTCCACGCGCGGCATATTTTCGGAAACAACGGTCAGGCCATTGGCAAGACGGGTAACGCGGACGGCTTCGGTCATGGGTGCGTTTATCTTTTCAAGCTGCATTGCGACGGGCATGGGCACGAACCGCGGCTTCCACCGCGCCAAGGTCATCGGCCAGGGTGGAAAAGCGTTCTTCCCGATCATATAGGTCGGCGAGCCGCGCGGGCAGAGGGGGGCGCAGCCCCGTGGCGCGTTCAACCGCATCGGG
>JBILPX010000011.1:0-20678 GCA_044373565.1 Roseomonas sp. | reverse complement strand
ATCCGGCTTCTGCCCAGCTATGCGTGAGAAGGCGAAGGCACAGGGAATGCCCATTTCTTCATGCAGAAAACGCTGTAGCCCGCGGGCATAGGTATCAGTTGCCACCACCGCAAAGGATGCAGAGGCATAGAAATCCTGCGTCACACTGCGCCACAAATCCCAAAGCGGCTTCACCGTGGTGTGCTTTTCACGTTCGATGAAGGGTTCCGGATCCAGCCCAGTCAATTCAGCAAGCTTGCGGAGGAAATTCGTGGTCGCGAACAACCCGATTGGGGCTTGCAGATACGGCCGTTCGAGCTCCTCACAAAGCTTGCGGCCAAATTCGCGGTACATGCAGATATTCACATCCGCATCAGGCAGCTTCGCGATATCTTCGACATGGCTGCCCAACGGGAAGACAAGATTGATCTCACAGCCAATGCCTTCCACCAGACGGCGGATTTCCGCGAGGTCTGATGGCATATTGAAGGTCCCATAGATGGGGCCAATGATGTTCACGCGCGGCTTTTCGCCTTCCTTGCGCGTACGCGCCTTTGGCCTGCGGCCGCGCGAACCAAATTCACTCCAGAGCCACATGATGGCACGATCAGCGGTCTGCCACTGATCCTCATCAATCGTGCGGCAGATGAAGCGCTGCAGGTTGCTCCCCTGCGGCGTCACACCACCGCCAATCATCTCGGCGATTGAACCCGTCACCACCACCGCGGGCAATTCGGCATCCTGCGTGGCGGCCGCGCGCCTCATAGCGCCTTCCGTCCCGTTCTGGGAGAGTGAATCCTCATCCAGACCGGTCACCACAATCGGCAATTCATGCGGCGGTAGCGCATCAGTGTAATGCAGCACGGCTGTTACGGGCAGGTTTTCGCAACCAACCGGCCCATCAATCACAACACGCAGGCCGCGCACCGCCGAGAAAGCATAGATCGCCCCCCAGTAGCCGCCGGCGCGATCATGATCGAGAACAAGCATGCTCAGGTCCCCACCGCTTCTTCGGCCTTGGCCTTGGCGGCGCGCAGCTTGCGCTGACGGTCGCGAAAACCGGGGGGATCGCTTGGCTTGTCACGGAAGCCATAACCGGCGCCATCAGGTGTACCGACACCTTCAAAGAAGGACACCATGCGCGAAAAACGTTCACGCCCATTGGTCTGCGCCGCCACAATCCCCGCCATGGAAGCCGCACCAGCAGGGCCAAATAGCGGCCGGGCGGAGATCATATTGGTGAAGTACAGCGCGGGCGTACCCATTTCCTTGGCCTTCTGCACCAAGGGCGTTGTGCCAAGGGCAAGATCAGGCCGCGCTTCCTTCATCGCGGCAATGTCCTGTTCCAGGCTGGCGCGATACTGCACATGGCAGCCATGGGCTTCGAGCCATTCGCGATCCGCCGCACTCCATTCCGTGCGCGGGGCGGCGGTGCCAACGTAAGGCACTTCAGCGCCTGCTTCGATCAGCAGGCGCGCCACCAGCAATTCCGAACCTTCATAGCCGGAGACCGTAATGCGCGCCTTGACCGGATTACCCGCGAGTGCAGCGCGAATGGCAGGCAATGCACGCGCCTTGGCGGCTTCGATTTCTGAGGGATTCACCCCCGCCGCGGCGCCAATGGCGGAAAGCCATGCATCGGTGCCTTCCACGCCAACCGGCGCAGAGCCAACCACTGGCCGGCCAGCCGCGCGAAACTCACGAATGCTTGCGGTATAGAACGGATGAATGGCGGCCACTGCCACGCTATCCAAAGCCGCGTAAAGATCGCGCCATTCACGCGCTGGGGTTTGTGGCGCCAGCGTCAGCCCCATGGGCTGGATCAGCGCGCCAATGCCCGGCGGATCGGCGGGAAATAATTCACCGATGACCGCAATGCTGCGTTGATCCTGTTCGTGATTGCGCGGCCTGGCTACCGGACCTGCCTCAGCTTCATTGCGCGCATAGCGCAGCATGGCGCCGGCCAGCACATCCTTGGCTTCCGCATGGGTCGGCACACCAAAGCCTGGCACATCTATGCCAATGATACGCACACCATTGATTTGTTTCGGTAGCAGATCGAGCGGCACGCCGGAAGCCGTGGGCACACAAAGATTAGTCACGATGACCGCGTCATAATCTTCCGGCTTCGCCAGATCATGGACCGCATCGCGAATATCTTCAAAAAGCTTACCAGTGACGAGCGTTTCCGAATTGAAGGGCACATAGCCCACCGTGCGGCGCGCACCATAGAAATGGCTGGTGAAAGTCAGCCCATAGACACAGCAGGCACTGCCGGAAAGGATCGTCGCAACGCGGCGCATGCGCAAGCCAACGCGCAAAGACCCAAAAGCCGGACACATGGATTGTGGCTGATCATGCGGCCCGCGCGGATAGTCAGCAGCAAGCTTGTCCATCACTTCGGACTTGCCTGCAGCACGCGCGGCAGCATCCAGCGTTTCCCGCCCACCATGGCAGGCAGCGCCATCAGCGGCAGCAGGCGGCGAAGAAGGGGGAACCGTGTCCATTCCCTCAGACGCCCTCATAAACCACTTCAAGCGATGGCTTGTTCAGCACTTCAGCCGAGCACATGTCTTCCATGGTGGCCGGGTTCAACACCACGCCACGGCCCACCGCTTCACCCTTGAACAGGCCAAGCAGGTTTTCATGGGTCAGAGGCGCCGGGCGCAGCGGCGGCGCTTCAGCCACCTGACTCGCCAATTGCTCAAACACTGAAGCCCAACGCCCACCAGGCGTGCCGATGATTTCGTAATTCGCGGATTTGCGGCGGATATCCTCATCCGCCGGAATAGCGGCGAGTACGGGAATGCCAGCTGCGGCGGCAAAGGCATGGGCTTCACCCGTGCCATCATCCTTGTTGATGACCATGCCGGCCACACCAACATTGCCACCGAGCTTGCGAAAATATTCCACCGCGGAACACACATTATTCGCGACATAAAGTGATTGCAGGTCATTCGACCCAACAACGATCACCTTCTGGCACATATCGCGCGCGATTGGCAGGCCGAAGCCGCCGCAGACCACATCGCCAAGGAAGTCCAGCAGGACGTAGTCAAAATCCCATTGATGGAAGCCAAGCTTTTCCAGCAGCTCAAAGCCATGGATAATACCACGCCCACCGCAACCACGGCCCACTTCCGGGCCGCCCAATTCCATGGCGAAAACGCCATCGCGCTTGAAGCAGACATCGCCGATAGCAACAGCCTCACCGGCGGCTTTCTTCTTCGATGATGTTTCAATGATGGTCGGGCAGGAACGTCCACCAAACAGCAAGGACGTCGTGTCGCTTTTCGGGTCACAGCCAATCAGCAAAACGCGCTTGCCTTGCTGCGCCATCATGTAGCTCAGATTGGCCAGCGTGAAGGATTTGCCGATACCACCCTTGCCATAAATAGCGATGATCTGGGTTTGCTTGGCAGCCGGTGATGTCTGCACAGGATCAGGTGACATGGATGCTTCTGCGCGCAGCGCATCATGCATATCACTCATGGATGGAGCGTTGGGCTTCCCCGGGACAGCATTCATTGTTTGTTTCTCCAGTCCAGAACCATTTTGAGGCAGGCGGGATCTTCGAAAGCCTGACGATAGGCTTGCGGCGCGTCATCAGCAGCGGCGCGATGCGTGATCAGCCCAGCCAGCGAAAGCCGGCCAGACGATATCAACGCATTCACCGCATCCAGATCGGCCGGCTTCCATTCCGCGGCGATGGCGATGCGCGCTTCACGCATGAAGGCCGCAGGAAAGGCGAAGGAAAGCGGCGCGCTGTAAAAACCAGCCAGCGTCACCACGCCACCCGGGGCCAAGCGCGAAATCAGCGTATCCAACAGCGCGGAATCGCCGCTTACATCACAAATCGCGCGATAATCGCGCCGCGTATCTTCTGCCGGATCGCAGACCACATAGCCCTGGCTACCATCCCGCCGCGCGGGGTTGGTTTCCCAGACAATCGGTGCGGGATGGCCGGCAGCGATGACGATGCGCGCCAGCAAGCGGCCCAGAACACCATGACCGATGATCAATTCCGGAATGGCGGCGTGCGGCAGCACAATGGCGTGATGCGCGGTAGCCGCCAACGCCAACAGCACCGCGTCCGCGCCAAGCGCGGGGTCCACCGGTGTTACGCGCGCGCCAGCCACAACAAGTCGCGCGGCAGCGCCACCAAACAATCCGCGAATATCGCCAAAGCAACGTGCGCCAGGCACGAAAACCGCTTCACCCAATTGCCTGCCGGCTTCCGCGCCCGCCTGGACCACACGGCCCACGGATTCGTAACCAGGCACCAGCGGGTAACCCATACCGGGAAAGGATGGCATGCGCCCGGACCAGAGCAGACGTTCTGTTCCAGTGCTGATGCCGCTCCAATCAATGTCCACGACAACATCCTGCACACCTGGCGGCGTTAATGTCAGACGCGACAGCGAGAGCTGTTCGGGTGCGCTGAGCAGGATGGCGAGTGTTTCCACTCTTGGACTCCTCGTTCGATTTTGTAACTCTAATGTGACGTTTATATCTGTCAAGCGAAATTGACAATAAAAGAATCATGTCACTTCAACTTGTCGCATCGGCTTGCATCACCCGGGTCAACAGCGGCGTATCGGTGGGCATCAAGCGCGCGCCGGTGAAGCCGGCAGAGGTCAGCATCGCGGCAAGTTCATCCGGCCGACGCGGGCGCCCCCTACCCATCGCAAGCAGGTAAAAGCCGAAATAAGCGCCGCCCATGGGCTCGGCCCCGGCAGTGCCAGCCATGGGTTCGGCAATCAGCACCCGCCCGCCCTTTGGCAGGGCCGCGCGCACGCGCCGCAGCAGGGCCTGCACCACATCATCATCATGATCGTGCAGCACCCGCACCAGGCTGATGATATCGGCGCCCAAGGGCAGCGAATCGGTGGTGAAATCCCCGCCCATGGCCATGGCGCGATCGGAAAGCCCTTCGCGGGCGAAGCGCTGCCGGCCCTGCTCAGCCACCGCCGGCAGGTCAAACAGCAACAGATCCAGCCCTGGGTTTGCCTTGCCAACGGCGGTCAGGAAGGCGCCGCTGCCGCCGCCCACATCCATCAACCGCCGATGCTGGCCAAAGCGGTAAGCCGCCAAGACTTCCTGCGCCACCATGGGCTGGCTGGCCGCCATCAAGGCCGTGTAATCAGAAACTTTCTCGCCTGGCAGCGCCCCCGGCTGCGCGGCGCCAGCATAGGCCCAGTATTGCGCCAAGGCCGTGCCGCCCCTTTCGCGGCGAAGCAATTCCACCGGATCCGCCAGATCGGCGTAAAGCATGGCATGGTGTTCCACCATGGCCGCGATGCCGGGATTGCCGATCATGGCCGCACCCAATTCGCCAAGCGCCCAGGCGCCATCTGCCCGCCGGCGCACCAGCCGGAGCGATTCAGCCGCCACCAAAAGCCGGTTCATCGCTTCAGGCGAAAGCCCGAGTCGCGCTGCCAAGGCGCGTTCTTCCGCCGGTGCTTCGTGCAAAGCCTCAAACAGCTTCAGCCGCACACAGGCGGCCAGCACCTGCGAATAAACAAACCCAGCGCAGAGATCGAATAATTCCCGCGCGCGGCGCCGCGCCAACGGGCGGGTCAGCGGAAAACGCGCGGCCCAAGCACGGAAGCCAGGACGCGCGGTCAGTGATTCGCGCCAGGCGCTGAAGCGATCAGACCAGGACAACCCCTGTTCCCCGTCAGCCCTTTCCGGGGGCAGCGGCAAGGCCCTCGCCATGGCTTAGGCCGCGGCCAGTTTGCGCGGCAACAGCCGGCCCACTTCTTCCAGCATGGCCGCGCGCAGCAAGGTGCGGCCGGGGCAGTCGGGAATTGACTCCACCGCCGCATTGGCAAGCGTCTTCAGCCGCGCGACCGCGCCATCCAGGCCCAATTGCAGCACGGCACTTGGCCTGCCGAGTGCCTTGTCGCGCCCGACGGGCTTGCCAATGCTGGCTTCATCTTCCACCGCATCACGCAGGTCATCGGCAACCTGGAAGGCCTCACCCAGCCGATCCCCCAGCAAACGCCAGGCCTCGGCATCAGCCACACCTGCCGCCGCAGCGCCGGCCACCGAAGCGGCCGCGAAAAGCGCCCCGGTCTTTTGCCGCTGATATTCGGAAAGATCGGCGCGCGGTTCACATTCCCAGGCCTGGCCAGCAACAATGCCAAAGGGCACGCCCACGCCATCGCCAATGGCATTGATGACCGGGCCAAGCCGTTCCGGCGCGCCGCAGCCAGCGCGCGCCACGGTTTGGAAGGCCAGCACAATCAAGGCATCCCCGGCGAGCACCGCCAGCGGTTCGCCAAAGGCACGATGCACGGAAGGCCGGCCCCGGCGCATATCCGCATCGTCAAAACAGGGCAGGTCATCATGCACCAGGCTGGCGCAATGCAGCAGCTCAATCGCGGCGGCTGCGGCGCTGGCAAGCCTTGGCTGGTTATCACCGCAAGCCGCGGCAACTGCGAGGGTCAAGCGTGGGCGAATACGCGCCCCTTTCGGGAAAACCGCGTGCCGCAGGGCGGCAGCGAGGCGGGGCGGGGTGCCGCTTGTCTCGGCGGAGAGCACCGCGTCTGCGAGGCTGCTCTCAATACGGGCCAAGGCGTCCATGCGTTACCTCCTAAGGGGTGACGCAAGCATGTCGCGGCAGCCCTATGTAAGTTTTCTGATACTCATGGATTGTCCAGTTATCTTGACACTCATGTCAAGGCTTTTTCATGCACGCGCGGCAAATCGCGTGTCACGATCCGCGCGGTCCATCAATTCAAGCGCCCAAACCAGCCTTTCGCCGTAGCCAGCACCAATCGGCGGCCCTTCCGGTGCAGGTGCGGCGCGCACCGCATCCACCAGAAAGCGCGTGGCGTGGGATGGCGCTTCATCAGCACCATCCTGTTGCGCAGCCAGCGCGCCGGCAGCACGCGCCAAAAGCCAGGCCTTGCGCCGGCCGGACACCACCGCACGGCGAGAGACAGAATCGAGACCCTGGCGTTCCACTTCTCGTCCGATTTCGGCATAGACCAAGCGCGCCGCGCCAATCCCTGGGCGGCAATCCCAAGGCAGCAGCGCTATGCCGGGCCAGGCGCGGCGATAATGTGCCTCCGCGGCCCCCAGCAGACGCGCGACCACGCGACCAAGCGCGGGCGAAAAGGTAGGGTTGGCGATCAGCCCTTCCGCCGAAAGCCCTTCCTCACCCAGCCAGGATTGCGGCAGATAAACCCGCCCTGCCTTGGCATCTTCGCCAACATCACGGGCGATGTTGGTAAGCTGCATGGCAAGACCAAGATCGCAGGCGCGCGCAATCGCTTCCGGTGAACGCACGCCCATCAGCAGTGTCATCATGGCACCAACGGTCGCCGCGACGCGCGCAGCATAGGTTTCCAGCGCCGCGATATCTTCATAGAATTGGCCTTTAGCGTCCCAGGCGAAACCTTCCAGCAGCGCCGCCGGCAGGGCGCGCGGTACACCATATTGCTCAACAACCGCCGCAAAAGCACGATCCGCCACGTGATTCCAAGGCCGCCCGGCATAGGCGCCATCCAGGCGCTGTTGCAGCAGCGCAAGTGACGCGGTGGGGTCATCGCTCATGTCAATCGCGTCATCCGCAACACGGCAAAAGGCATAGAGCGCGGCAGCCGGGGCGGCGATGCGGCGCGGCAGCAGGAAGGATGCGGCGCGGAAGCTTTTGGAACCACCCGCCAGCAGTTTGTTGCAAGCCGCAAGATCTTCGGCAGAAATACCGATCAGTCCAGACATGCGTACCTCCTCAAGTGTTCGATGATTTTCTTTGTTTCAGTCATTTTCTGCCGTCCGGCGCCGGAAGCGGCGCACACCAAGCGCTACAGCCAAAGCAACGACTGGAATAGCGATACTGGTGACGATTTCTTCGCGGAAATTGGCCCCAGAAATGGCCAAACCCTTGGCCAAATAGGCAACAAGCCCAACCACGTAATAGGTGATGGCGGCCACGGAAAACCCTTCAACCGCCTGCTGCAACCGAAGCTGCTGGCGCGCGCGCCGTTCCATGGAAGCGAGCAAGGCCTGGTTCTGCCGTTCCCGCGTGATGTCAACGCGCGTGGAGAGAAGCTGCGTGGCGCGGGCCACACGTTGGGAGAGCATTTCCTGCCGTGCGCCGACCGCCTGGCAGGTATTCATGGCCGGCGCCAGGCGACGTTCGGTGAATTCACCAAAGGTCTGCATGCCTTCCATGCGCATCTCCCGCAATTCCTGAATGCGGTTGCGGACCAATTCGTAATAGGCAGCAGCGGCGGAAAAGCGGAAACGATGGCGCGATTCGCGGCTTTCCGCTTCCGCCGCCATGCGCGTCAGGCGTTGCAGCAGCAGCGGTTCATCCGCTTCCTGCGCTTCCACCAGCGCCGCGCTGATTTCCGCCAATTCGCGTTCCTGCGCACCGATTTTCGGCGCTACTTCCTGCGCGACCGGCAGCGCCAACAGCGCCATGATGCGGTAGGTTTCCATCTCAAGCAGG
Organism: Roseomonas sp.; assembly: GCA_044373565.1. Classification (GTDB taxonomy): domain Bacteria; phylum Pseudomonadota; class Alphaproteobacteria; order Acetobacterales; family Acetobacteraceae; genus Neoroseomonas. The sequence continues at coordinate 12,235 of JBILPX010000011.1, read as the reverse complement.
CGCTGCGTGAGCCGCCCCGCTTGATAGGGCGACATGCCGCCATCATAAATCAGGAAACGGCTGAAACCATCATCCTGGATGCGAAAATCCGTGAAGGCATGCGCCTGGCCACTGGCCAACGGGCCACCCACCAGCATGTGATCACGAAAATAACGCCGCGAGATTTCACTGATGGCCAGCGGCACATCCTTGGAAGCGAGCAGCGTAACATGCGCGGCAGCGATCACCTGGCCAGGCAAAGCCTTCAGCCAATCCGCCGGCAGGGCATGGATGGCAGCCGCCGCGAAGGGCTCAGGCTCCGCGCCCGCGACCACCACCATGAAGCGGCTGAATTCGCCATGCCTTTCCCATTTAAGGCGAAACGGCCCGAAATCCGCGCTGTAGTGATTGGCCCCTGACGCCGGGGGCGGCACGGAAAAGCGCTGCGCCAGCGCACAAAGTGCGGCCCAGGGCGCATCCCGCGCTTCATCGGCTGTCGGCAACAACGCAATCTGCGAAACGCGGCACGGGGAGAAGAGCATCTCCGGCGGGCGCGCATGCACCTCATCATTCAGTTCCAGGCGCTTGGCATAGGATGGGGGGAGCACGTTATCGAAGCTCATGCCGCCGCCCCGGTCACGTTCTGCGCAAGGCGCGACCATTCCTTAAGCAGCGCATCGGCGACCAGTTGCGGCGCTTCTTCATGCGCCAGATGGCCAAGCCCTTCCAGGGTGATGATGCGCGCGGCGGGTTGAATGGCGTGGATGCGCCGCGCCTGCATGGGCGGCACGGCGCGATCGCGGCTGCCCACCATCAGGAACAGCGCTGTGCCAAGACGCGGCAAATCACGCAGCAAAGGGCGCAATTCCCATTGCGCCATCATGGTCAACGCCGCGCGGATATGCCCGGAATAGCCAAAAAGCCGCGTGTATAATTCCACACCGCGCGGCCCGATATCAGACCCCGTATCGCGCAGCAGCTTGGCCGCCACTTCCTGCTTGGAAGCGCGCCAGGCGCAAAGCTTGGAAACAAAGGGCAAGCCCACCATCAACTGCGCGGCGCGGGTGAAAAACGCCGAATGCTCATCACCCAAAGGCAGCAAGGCACCATTCAGGCTGAAGATGGCGCGGGGCGCGATGGTACCATCCAATGCCATACGCAGCGCGATCGCCGCCCCCGCCGAATGGCCAAGCACCACATCGGGTGAGGCCTGAAGCTTCTGCAGCAGCGCATGCAAGGCCGCCGAAAAACCCGCCAGAGAAACCCGCGCTTGCGGCAGGCTGGCAGTAAAGCCATGGCCCGGCAGATCCGGTACGATCAGCGTGAAGTGCGGCGCGAGCAATGGCGCCAGATCGCGCCAGCTATGCGTGGCCGCCGCCGTGCCATGCAGCAACAAAAGGCAAGGCCCCTGCCCCATGCGCTGCACATGCCAACGCAGCCCGCCGGCTTCGATGAACTGGCTCGATTCCCGGTTCGGCCAATCGCGTCCATCCCTTTCCCAGTCTGGAAAATCTTCGGACGCGGCCACGGCATCAAGACCTTGACGCTGGCGCAAGCGCGGCTTGGCGCACGGCAGCCGACATACGCGCCGCATCGGCGAAAGGCAGCGGCACATAGCGCGCGCCCATGGCAGAGGCGAGGTCTCGTGAAAAAGGATGCGGCCGTGGCGCCGTATCAATCAGCAGCGCGGCAATGCCAGAAGCCCTGAACAACTGTGCTGACTCCAGAGCTTCTGATTCCGCTGTGGCACGCCCGCCAGAACCATCGCGCGTGACATTGGCGCGACCATCGGTCAGCGCGACAATCACCGGGGTTTGCCCGCGCCTGCGACTGGCTTCCGCCATGGCATAGCCGGCCGCCATGCCCGCCGCGAGCGGCGTACCACCGCCACCAGGCAAGGCGGCCAGGCTGCGCTTGGCGCGCACCAGGGAATGTGTGGGTTCAAGCAGCACTTCCGCGCCGCGGCCACGGAAGGCAATCACGGCCACGCGATCGCGCCGCACATAACAATCGCCCAGCAGCAATTCCACCGCGCCCTTGGCTTCCGCAAGGCGATGCAACGCAGCCGAACCTGAAGCATCCACCAGGAAGATGGTGGTGGTTTCACTGTTCTGCTTGTAGCGGCGAATGCGCACATCCTCTCGGCGGATATGCACCAGTGCCGCGTGATGCGGTTTTTCGCGGCGGCGATATTCCTGCCAGGGCGCGGCAACGCGCAGCGTTTCTACCAAGGCCAAACGCAACCCCGCACGCCACGCCGCCGGCCGCGCACCAATGGGCCGACCGCGCTGGGCGGAACGGCGCATCATGCCTGATCTGCCGGAAGATGCCGCCTGACGCGCCATTTGCCGTGCAGCGACACCAAGCCCCGCGAGCAATCCCGCCGGCAGGCTCGCCTGCGCCGCCGCAAGCACAAGGTCTTCCAGCGATGGCTGGTCTTGCTGCTGTTGCGTGTCCGAATTGGATGCTTCTTCCTGCTTTTCGTCCTGCTGTTGTTCGGGCGGTTGTTCCTGTTCTTCAGCGGGCGCCTCGGGCACTTGCCGCGCGCGGGGTGCCAGAATGAGTTGCGCCGCAAGCGCCGCATCTTCCCGGGTTACTTCCGCGCGCCCCGCAAGCGCCGCGGCAGCGCGGGCGCAACGCAGCGCAAAAATAGGCGCACGCAGTGATGGAATACCAAGCGCTAAGGCTGCCGCGCAAAAGGCATGCGGCAGATCGGCCGGTATTTCGACATCCGCTAGTTGCAGCCGCGCCGCCTCAATCTCCGTACGGGTCGGCATATCAGGCACCGCGCGCTGCAATCCAAAGGGTTCGAAGCCAAGCCGGAAGGCGAGGCGATCTGAAAGCGCTTCAGTTACCTGTTCGTCTTCACCGGCACCTTCATCAAGCGCAACGACGCCGAAGCGCGTATCGCGTGCAAGCGTAATGCCCTCACGCTCCACGCGCAGCGCACCGTGATCCAGCACCGCGGCAATGCGCGCAATCACCTGGCTTTCCACGCGCTCAGCCATTGGCAGAATGATGATCCCGCCGTCAGCCTCAGCCAGCAGGCCCTGTTGCGCGATGGGCCGCCCGGCACTCAGGCTTGAGGTAAGATCAAGCCCACCCAGCAAGCGGCTATCGGCAATACCCAAAGGCACACGCCGCCATGGCACGCCTGCCGGCAGCATCTTGCGCAAGGCTTCAAGCCATTCATCACGCCTTAGATCGGCCGCCCCCCGCAGCACAACACCCGCGAGGCCAGCAGGATCAACCGCCAGCAACGCCGCAATCTGAAACGCAACATTCTCCGCATCCGGCGCTTCGATGCGCTTTGTATCGGCGCTGGTTGCGGCGAGACCACTCATCGGTTGAGGCTCCGGCGCCACATCCTCATGACCCAAAGACGTCTTCGAGCGCCTTTTCCACGCGCGTCGTGGCAACGGTTTCATCAAGGGGATTGCGGCGCAACCGATGCCGCAACGCGGAAGCCGCAATACGGCGCAGATGCACCGTTCCGACCTCCATATCGCCTTCAAGCGCGGCAAGCGCTCGTGCCGCGCGCACTAGGGTTAATTCACCACGCAACCCATCCGTGCCGAGCGCCATGCAAAGCCTGGCGGCCTGTTCAATCGTGCCAAGCGGAAGCGTGACTGAACCCAGGCGCTTTCTGCCGGCAAGGATTGTCTCACGCGTGCGCGCCTCATCCTCCGCCCATTGCTTGATGAAGCCAGAAGCATCGCGGTCATAGGCATCGCGCCGGCAGACAACTTCAACCCGGCTGGCAAGGTCTTTTGGTGTTGAGACTTCAACCGAAAGGCCGAAGCGATCGAGCAATTGCGGGCGCAATTCACCTTCTTCGGGATTGCCACTGCCAATCAGCACAAAGCGTGCCGGGTGGCGCAGGCTGATGCCCTCCCGTTCCACAACATTCTCGCCCGAAGCTGCGACATCCAGCAGAAGATCAACCAAATGATCTTCAAGCAGGTTCACCTCATCAATATAGAGAAACCCGCGATGCGCCGCGGCAAGCAGCCCGGGCTCGAAAGCCTTGATGCCCTGCGCCAAGGCCCTTTCGATATCAAGCGCGCCCGCCAGGCGATCTTCCGTGGTACCAAGCGGCAAATCCACGACCGGCACCGGGACCATCCGCTTTTCTGCTTTTCTGCCCTTGGGCAGTGCGCCGCAATGCGAACAAGACGCAAGTGGCGCCACTGGATCGCAAGAAAAAGGACAGCCAGCAACAACAGCCATTTCGGGCAATAGCGCCGCAAGTGAACGCACTGCCGTAGATTTGCCGGTGCCGCGATCCCCAAACACCAGAACGCCACCAATGCTTGGATCAACAGCGGCAATCATCAGCGCACGCTTCATCTCCTCCTGGCCGACAATGGCGCTGAAGGGGTAGGCGTTGCGACGGGGTGACAGCATTACGTGGTTGGCTTTTTCTGTACTCGCGCGCGGCGCTGCTCGACGAGAAAGCTGCGCTTCCGGGCCAGACCTATTGGTCGGCTGGAAACCCGACACTGCGCCGTCCATCACGCGGCCCGCCGCAACCGAAACTGCGCCCAAACACGTTCCAGCGATTCCACCAAATGATCCATATCCGCATCGGTATGGACGGGCGATGGCGTAATGCGCAGCCTTTCCGTACCGCGCGGCACGGTTGGATAATTGATGGGCTGCACGTAAATGCCGTGCTCATCCAGCAAGGTATCGCTGAGCGTCTTGCACAAGGACGGATCGCCAACCATCACTGGAACGATATGGCTGAGGTTATCAAGATGCGGCACCCCAACAGCGTCCAAACGTCGCCGGAGCGTCGCGGCGCGTTCATGCAGGCGTTCCCGTTCAATATTGCTCTGACGCAAATGGCGTATCGCGGCGCGGGCACCTGCCGCAATCGCCGGCGGCAGCGCCGTTGAGAAAATGAAGCCCGAGGCGTAGGAACGCACGAAATCACACATGGCAGCGCTGCCGGCGATATAACCGCCAATCACACCGAATGCCTTGGCGAGCGTGCCTTCAATCACCGTCACGCGACCCGCAATACCATCGCGTTCCGTAATGCCACCGCCGCTTTGGCCATAAAGCCCAACCGCATGCACTTCATCGCAATAGGTCATGGCACCATGGGCATCGGCAATATCGCAGATATCGCTGATGGGGGCGATATCGCCATCCATCGAATAGACGCTTTCGAACGCCACCAATTTCGGCGCTGATTTCGGCAGTTCCGCCAGCACGCGGCGCAAATCCGCCACATCATTATGCTTAAACAGCGCCCGCTTGGCCTTGCTGTGACGCATGCCTTCAATCATGGAGGCGTGGTTCATTTCATCAGAAACAATGATGCAGCCCGGAAGCTTCGACCCGAGCGTGGAAAGCGACGCCCAGTTGGACATATAGCCGGAATTGAAAAGTAGCGCCGATTCACGCCCATGCAGTGCCGCCAGATCGCGTTCAAGCAGAACATGTTCGTGATTGGTGCCGGAGATATTGCGCGTACCACCTGCACCTGCCCCGCAGCGATCCAGCGCTTCATGCATGGCATCCAGCACATCAGGGTGCTGACCCATGCCAAGGTAGTCATTCGAACACCACACCGTCACCTCACCACGAACACCCTTGTCATGGCGTGTGGCGCGCGGGAATTCGCCGCGACGACGTTCCAGATCGGCAAAGACGCGGTATCTGCCTTCACGGCGAAGGCTATCAAGCTGCCCTTGGAAGAATTCCTCGTAATTCATGTCACATTCTCCTTGCCCAGAATAACTTTCCAGGTCTTGCGATTGCGCGCAGGTCGCTTTCGGTACAGCTCCCCGAAAAAAGGCCCCACGCCATGCCTTTGGTGATGCTTTTCCTCATGCGCCATGCCTCAGCGCATAATCTTCAAACTCTGATTGAATACCGTGCATATCCAACAGGCGACCTGTGACGATAATGCCAGTCCGTGAGGCCTCGGTTGCGGCAGCGCGCCGCAGATGCATCGTACCATCTACAAAATCGAGCGAGAGCCACCCTTCGGGCGACCTAATGGAACCTCTCAGGCTCTCAATCGATCCATAAGCGCCGGCGGTGATGCGCGCCAAAAGAGCATCCAAAGGCCGCGTATCAAAAGGGCCGTTCCTATCGGTGAACCAGGTCGCCGTCTGTGCTGGCGCATCCTTGTCGCGCATTCCCCAACGCCAAAGCGCTTCAATCGGCAGCGGAAGCATCAGGAACCAATGTTCAATCACGGCCAGTGAGGCGATCGTCGCGATCAACATAAAGCCAACTAGCTGATGCGCATCCGCGCCAACGGCAAAAGCCTGGTGGAATAGCCAGGCGCTTAAGATCGTGCCGAGCGTGATGGAAAAAGGGAAAAGTAGATTCATTGGCCGATGGGCGAAATAGCTACTCATGTAGCGCAGATGCTCCGGCAGCATCGTCTCGCCCGTATTACGCACGCCCAGATACAAATTGAGCTTGGCGCTGAGGCGCATGACCCACAAAATGCCATAGGTCATCAGGCCGATGCGGTTGGGTCCATGCGCGAACGCCATAATCAGCAAGAAACCCAGCAGCAGAATGAATATTTCATGCCAGAGCACAACCCGCGTCGCGGACCAAAAGCGTTGCAGGCCCGTGAGATCAGACGCCAATTCCTTACGATTGGGCCCGGTGATCAGCCCACCAAGAAAGCTGATCTCCACAGCACCCCAAATCGCCAAGGCAGCCAGGAAGGAAAGATAGGCCCCGGCGGCGCTCACATCCTCTGCGGTCTGATGCAATGTGATCAGACCAGCAGAAAGCAAGATCATTGAGCCCGCGCCAAGGGTCAGGCGCTGATGCGAAAGTGTCGTGACCGCGAACAGAATGACGCCAGTCGTCAGCCACCAAAGAAAGATGGCGATCAGGGCGGCGGTCACGCTCTCAGGCATGGCGCTTCGCTACCAAACCGGTGAGAGGCGAATTTCGGCCGGAAGCGCTTGCCTCCTCGGGCGACGGAAGAATAGCCTCGCGAAGGTGGTAGCCGCAGAAATGCCGAGACCGATCCGACGTACCCCTCCGCCAATGCCACCTTGCCGGCGCGCATCGCTCATTTTCTCGGATACCTGCAGGAGCCGATCCATATCCTCCATGAAGCGAGGCGCATCCACATCCAAAGTCACGGGGAATACCTGACGGCAGATCTCCTCAGTGATTTTGAACACTTGCCGATCATATTCCGTGGGCGTCATACCAAGCGCCTTATGGAATTCCGGGCGCCCATGGTCGCGCACATACATGGTGGCAAAAACCGCAAGCTGGAAGAAACGGCACCACCAAGCGTTGACACCAGTCAGAAGCTTCGGATTGGCGCGCATCAGCAGCGCAAAGGCTTCCCCATGGCGAAATTCGTCATTGCACCAATTCTCGAACCACTGGAAAATCGGATGGAACCGAAGTTCTGGATGACGTTCGAATTGACGGAAGATCGTGATGTAGCGCGCGTAACCGATCTTCTCGCTCAGATAGGTGGCGTAGAAAATGAATTTCGGCTGGAAGTAGTGATACTTCTTGGCGCGCGTCAGAAAGCCAAGATCAACCCCAATGCCAAGGTCCTTCAACGCGTCATTAATGAAGCCCGCATGGCGGCTTTCATCACGCGCCATGACTGAAAACAGCTCGCGTATGTCAGGGTTTTTTACGCGCTTCTTAATTTCCGCGTAGAGTACGCAGCCGGAAAATTCCGCTGTCACACTGCTCACCAGAAAATCAACCAATTCCTTCTGCAAGCCTTCTGGCAACGCATCCAGCCGAAAAGCGTCAAAACGCTCATCGCGGACAAAGTGGCCCTTATTGGGGTCACGATGGAATTCCTCCATCAAGCGATCCCACTCCGCGCGGACGGGCTCCACATTGATGGCGTCCATCGCCGCAAAATCAGTGGTGTAGAAGCGCGGCGAAAGGGGGGTTTCGGTCAGCGCCAATTCTGTTGTTTCACGCGAGAGGTTTTCCCGCATCGGATGGCTCACCGCGTTCATGTGGCCTCCTTCGGCTCAAAGCCCACGTGATAGAGTTCGGTAAGCTCCAGGATCGAACAAAACTGCGTCCAATGCCGGCGAAAGAAACCTGCCCGAATGACGGTCGCTGAGGTTTCGAAGCTGTATTTTTCACCGAATGCCACCTGGGCAGGCGCGCCGTGCACGATCACCTGATCACCAGGACGCAGCATAACATCTTCAGGCACCGCATAGGCGTGAAAACTGTCAAAGCTGCGTTCAATTTCAACAGTACAGGGTACGTCGAAGCGTCTCCCCCGCCGCCTTTCATTTCTTTCGTTCATTTGCCTTCCTCATTTTTCTTGAAAAGAATATCGGCGAAGCTTTGCACGTTTGTCGCGCCAAAAGCCCGCAGATCCGTCCAGCGCCCGCTTACCGGGTCTTCCAGAATAATAGCTCCACCCGGCACAGCAGCCAACCGAAAAGGGCTTTCCACGCCAGGATTTTCTAATCTTCTTTCGCGCGCGAAGCCACGCAGGGCACCGCGCACAAAGCCGCCCTCACCGGGCGAAATTTCGCCAATCAACTGGCCGGTTGAGGCATCACGGATGGAAATACCGCCATCAAGCCGATCGCTAAACAGAACACTGCGCGCGAAGATTGCCTCATTCACAGGACGGCGATCCTGATGCTTTTCGCCTGCGCTCAGCACGACAAACGCAAGAACAATGGCCATGATCGCCCCAAGTCCATAGCCCAGGTAGTCAGCGCGCGGTGCTATTGCCTTGGATGTCATTTCCTTCTCCCTACGCCATCGCCGTCGCGCCACCAGGCATCACGGCTTCTGGCCCTGATACGCTGCGGCTGATGGCTGCCCCCGAAGTCACGGCGACTGCATCACCCAGTATCTTGGCAACTTCCGCCGCATTCGCCACACCGCGCAGCATGGGTTTTGGCCGACCAAGGCTCCAGCCACTGCAATGCGGCCACAGAGCAATCCAGGAAATGCGATGTGACGGGAGCAGTTCCAGCACTATGTCGCCACTTCTATCCTTGCGATTGCGCAAATATGCCCCCGCGATAGCGACAAAGGGGATATTGATCGTAATCGGCAAGGCAACACCGACGCGCAGCACCAAGCGCCGCGAGGTGATGGAATAAACACTGCTGCGCGCAACAATTTTGGCAAGCAAGGCAAGTATGCCAATCGCCACCCCACCGCCAAGGAGAATCACAGCCGCAGCGCCAAATGCCGCGACCAATTCCCCCCCCTGCATGGCGGCACTGAGTATTTCCCAGAGCGCCAAGATCAAGAAATAGCCGGAGACCCAGCGCACAAGAAAAACACGCTGGGCAACCTCCGCCCATTTTGGCGCCCCTTGCCAAAGCAAGACCTCTCCGGGAGGCAGCGCTTCCGGCAGACCGCGCACTGGCTCCAAGCCATGCTCGGTCAGGCGGGGGCGGACTGGCTTATTCACAGGTAGGACTCGCTACGCTCAGGCGTGGCATAGAAATGGCCGCCACCGAAGTAACCCGAAATGCGATCTTCCTCGAGCAGGGTAATCTGTTCAGGACGCGCAATGCCCGGCGCCGCCGCGAATTGTGCTGCCGTGACGGAAATCACACGCGCTGTTCCCTCATCAGTGAATGTGCAGAGGAACATCGGGACCAGAACACGCCGCCCACCGGGAATTTCTGTTTCCACATAGCGCAGGATGTATTCAGAACGATCAACCCAAAGGTCAACAACCGTTCCGGCGACTACGCCATCCAAGGTGATCACCGATTTCCCGCGCGGGTCCGGATCCTCATGGGCAATGTGCCAGCCTGGCGCAGCACGAAGCGGCACGATTTTTGGCTGATTGTCATCAAAAGCCAGATCCGGCGTATCCGCGCGATCAGCGTAGGCTGCCGGCCCAACGCCATCCTGCATGGCGTCACCAGTCGGCACGAAAGCGGTGCCCGGATAAGGATAATCCGGCGAAAGCTGCGCATCGACGTCACGTTCTGGCCGAACACCCTGCACAATCGTCGCACCTTCTGGGTAATGCAGACGGAATACTTTCGGGGCAGGCATTTCAGGGGAGCCGTGCAACGTGGCGACGCCCAGACGATCCGGCAATTCGGCAACCAACGGAAAGCCCTCGCGCCTGCCTTCGCGGATTAGATAGTAGACCAGCCCGGCGAAGAAGGCGAAGAAGATATAGAGAGAAACGGCTGCCAAATCCAAAAAGACCGGCGTTGCGGGTGTTGTCATGGCAATGCTCCATGTTGGTTTTGCAGCCCGGCCAGGACCGGCCGGCCTGCATTGTGTTGAGGCCTGGAAGAAGTATTGTCGTTCGCCCGCAGTAGGGGGCCAACAACGGCAAGCATCATAAACAGCAGCAAAATTTCGACGAGATACACGAAAACATACCCGGTGCTTGGGGCGTCCAAACCCACACCAAGTATGCCCGCTGAAGCGAGCGAAGAAACAACATCGCGGATCACACCGCCGAGGGCGACGGCAGCGCCACCTGCTGTCGCGGTCACAGCACCCCAGACGCCAAGCGTCAGGCCGATCTGCCCTTCCGGCGCCGCCTGCATGCAGCCAGTCAATGTGGCATGTGCAAAAAGGCCGGCGCCAAAACCAACGGCTGCCGTTCCAGCAGCAAAGACCATGGTTGAATCAAGCGGCGCCGCGAAAATCACCAGCACAAAACCGGAAATGCCCACCATCGCCCCGGCACTGGCAACACGTTGCGCATGCATCCCTCGGCTAAGCAAAGGTGCCGCGCGCAGGAAGCCCAGAACAGCACCGCTCGCAAAAAGTGCCGTCAACGCCGTTGTCGCACCAACGCCAAGCGAAAGGATTTGCCCACCATAAGGTTCCAGCAGCACATCCTGCATGCCGAAGGCCGCTGTACCAAGCGCAGCAGCAAGCAAGCGGCGATCCCACGGGCCTGACTTACGCAAAAGCCTTAGACTTTCGCGAAAACCTGGATCACCTTTGGCACGGCCCACAGTGAGGTCAGGCCGACGCGGTTCCTGCTTCCAGGCAGCGACAAGGTTGATCACCAGCGTTGCGGCTGCCATGCCTTGCACAAGTTGGATCAGCTTGATTTGCGAGAAATCGGCGAGGAATGCACCAAAGGCGATCGCTGAAATCACCATGCCAATCAATTGCATGAGCGAGAGCATCGTAACGACGTTTGGTTGCGCTTCGCGTGGCACAATATCGGTTGCCAAAGCCAGGCCCACCGTCTGAACGGTGTGCATACCCACACCCACCATCAGGAAGGCCAGCGCCGCCGCAATTTGTGCCACCCAGGGCGGCGCCCAAGTATCACCGGACAAGATGATCAAGGCGAAGGGCATCATCGCCAAACCACCAAACTGGATGATGCTGCCGAGCCACAAATAGGGCACGCGGCGCCAACCAAGCACAGACCGATGCGAGTCGGAACGAAACCCAATCAGGGCGCGCAGCGGCGCGAAAAGCAGCGGTAGCGCGACCATGATGGCAACCAGGCTTGCCGCCACGCCCATTTCAACAATCATGACGCGGTTGAGTGTACCAACCATCAGCACCGCGGTCATGCCGCAGGAAATCTGGAACAGTGAAAGGCGCAACAATCTTCTGATGGGCAAGGGACCGCTGGTGGACTCGGCAAAGGGCAGCACATTCAGGCTGATCCCTGTCCAAAGTCGCGCCAAACGGTCATTCACCTCGCTCATTTCCGGCACAGCTCCAGCGCATCGGAAGCCAGACGCACCCAAGCATCCGCAGCGCTACGATCGAAAAAGCTTCCGATCTGGCTGTGGTGAGTTTGGTGGGTGGCTGCTTGCATCAATCAAACCCCAGCAGATCGAAGATTTCGCGATCCTTGAGCGGCGCAGCCTCAAGCCCTTCCGATCCGGCCCAGAGTGATTCAGCCAGGCGGATGTACTCGGCCTTCACCGCCTCAAGCTCAGGCGAGCCTTCCATTTCAAACAGCGTCGCCTTCTTGAGGCGAGAGCGACGAATGACATCAAGGTCGGGGAAATGCGCCAAGGTCTTCATGCCAGTTGCCGCATTGAAGCGATCAATCTGATCCGTCCCTGCGCTGCGATTGCATATAACGCCGCCAAGCCGCACCGGGTAATTCTTTGACTTCGCTTTGATGGCGGCAACGATCCGGTTCATCGCGAAAATACTGTCGAAATCATTTGCCGCCACAACCAGGCCGCGTTCCGCATGCAGCAATGGCGCGGCGAAGCCACCGCAGACCACATCGCCCAGGACATCGAAGATGACGACATCCGTGTCATCCAGCAGGTGATGTTCCTTGAGC
>JBILPX010000186.1:0-6319 GCA_044373565.1 Roseomonas sp. | reverse complement strand
GGAAGGGGGGTTATTCGTGCCTGAGCGCCGTTATCGGGTCCAAATGCGCCGCGCGGCGCGCCGGCCAGAAGCCAAAGAACAAGCCCGTCAGCGCCGAAACGCCAACCGCAATCAGCACCGCATCGGCCCGGACCAGCACCGGCCAGCCCGCCACATCGGCCAGAATATGCGATAGCGCGATCCCCGCCAGTACGCCCGCCGCGCCCCCCAGCAGCGCCAGCATCACCGCTTCCAATAGGAACTGCGCCAGCACATCGCGCCGTCGCGCACCAATCGCGAGCCTAAGGCCAATTTCGCGCGTGCGCTCTGTCACGCTCACCAGCATGATGTTCATCACGCCAATGCCACCCACCAGCAGCGAAACCGCGGCGACAGAGGCGAGCAAAGTGGAAAGAGTGCGCGCCGATGCATCGCGCGTTGCCTGAATATCGGAAAGATTGCGGATGGAAACACTATCCGGTTCATTGGCGGCCACGCGGTGGCGTTGGCGCATCAGGGTGCGGATGGCTTCTTCCGCTGCGGCCATATTTTCACCTTCGTGGACTTTCACGGAAATCACACCCACCTGACGCGCATTGGCGCGCGATGCGCCCATCACACTGCGCCGCGCGGTCCAATAGGGCACGAAAACCGTATCATCCTGATCCTGGCCTGTGGGGTTCTGACCCTTGCGCACCATGACGCCAATCACCTCAAAAGGGGTTTGGCGAATGCGAATCTCACGCCCCACGGGGTCTTCTTCGGCGAACAACATCTCGGCCACGGTGGCGCCCAGGATCACCACCTTGCGCCCGCCAGCGGCTTCTTCGGGCGAGAATAAGCGCCCGCTATCGGCCACCCATTCATGGGCTATGAAGTAATCAGGTTCGGTCGCCAGCACGGTGGTGGACCAGTTCTGATTGCCGGCCACGACTTGGAAGGTCTGGCGAATGGAACCAGCCGCCACCTGCACTTCCGGAATCTCGCGCGCAATCGCCACCGCATCATCCCAAGCAAGGTTGGAACGCCCACCCGCGCCAAGCCGCACGCCCCCCATGGTCGCGCTGCCACCCCAGACGATCAGCAGATTGGCGCCCAGAGATTGGATTTGCGCCAGCACTTGCCGCCGCGCCCCCTCACCCACCGCCACTGTCGCAATTACCGCCGCCACACCAATGAAAATGCCAAGCGCCGTCAGGATGGAGCGCAGCAGATTAGCCGAAAGCGCCGATAACGCGCCGCGCAAGGCTTCCAGCACATCAATGCCGCGTCTCGCGGTTGCGGTGATGGGCGGTAGCGTTGCGTTCATGCCGCAACATCCGCGTCCGGCACGGCAGCCAGCGCGGCGGCGGCATCGGCGGCGCGTTGCGTTTCATCCGCAATCAGCCGGCCATCACGAAAGCGCAGCACGCGTTCGGCAAAGCGCGCAACATCCGGATCATGCGTTACCATCAGAATGCCGACACCGCTGCGATTAAGCGCCTGGAACAGCGCCATGATGGAAAGCCCGGTGCGGGTATCCAAAGCGCCGGTGGGTTCATCTGCCAGGATCAGATCAGGGCTACCGACAATGGCGCGCGCAATCGCCACGCGCTGCTGCTGGCCGCCAGAAAGCTGTGTCGGGCGATGATGCATGCGATCCGCCAAACCCACAGCCGCCAACGCCGCCGCCGCACGTTCGCGCCTGAGCCGCTTTGGCATGCCGCGATAAATCAACGGCAATTCCACATTGGCGAGCGCATCAGCCCGCGGTAGCAGATTGAAGGATTGAAAGACAAAACCCAGACGCCGACTGCGAAGATCTGCCTGTCGATCATGGGACAGCGCCCCCACATCTTCGCCCATCAGGCGGTAGCTGCCGCGTGTGGGCCGATCCAGGCAGCCGATCAGATTGAGAAAGGTGGATTTGCCGGAACCTGATGGCCCCATGGCGGCCACAAAACGGCCAGGTGCAATGGAAAGCGATACATCCTGCAGCGCGGCCACCACACCCTCACCGGCTGGGTAATGCTTGGTAAGGCCGGTGGTTTCAATCAAAGCCGTCATGGCATTAGAAAAGCCGCCGCGTGCCGGAAGCAGCGGCGCCGGCGCGTTCCTGGCCGATGATCACGGCTGCACCTTCGGCGATATCGCCGCTGATGATTTCCGTAACGCTGCCATCGGAAAGGCCAATACGCAGTTGCACGGCGCGTGGCGGCGCATCGCCTTCCTGCACCCAAACCGTGCCCGCCTGGCCTGTCGCAGCATTCCCACGCAGCGCGGCAAGGCGCGCGCGTTGATCCGGTGTCAGCACCGCATTCAGGCGCGCAATCAGGCGCTGACGGGCCGCTTGCGCCTGTTGGCGCCGCGCATCGGGGTCCTGCGGAAGTGCTGCCATGCGCGCGCGCATTTCCGCGCGTGCTGCTTCGATTTCATTGCGCTGCGCTTCAGTCAAATCCGTGAGCTGCGCCAATGCCTGATCCATTTGCTGCCCGCCGCCTTGTGCTTGCGTGGCGCCGCTTGCGGTGCCGGTGCTGCCCGCTGGGCGCCAGCGCAGCGCTGCATTGGGCACACGCAGCGCATCATTGCGGATGTCGGTGATGATGCGCAAAGTCGCCGTCATGCCCGGTAGCAGCCGACCAGAAGCATTGGGCGTATTTACCACCACGGTATAGGTCACCACATTCTGTACCGTGGTCGCAGCCAGGCGGATTTCCTTGACGCGTCCGCGCAGCGTCTCATTGGGATAGGACGCTACCGTGAAGGTCACATCCTGGCCCGCGCGCACGCGCCCGATATCGGCTTCATCCACGGTCGCATGCACTTCCATCTCATCCAGGCTGGCGGCGATCTGGAACAGGATGGGCGATTGGAAGGAAGCCGCGACGGTTTGGCCGATATCAATATTCCGCGATACAACCACGCCATCAATTGGCGATTTGATCGTGGCGTTCCGTAGGTCCACTTCTACCTGGCGAAGCTGCGCAACTTTTTGTTCTCGTGCAGCAATGGCTGCTTCAACCTGCGCGTCAGCGGTGCGGGCGGCGGCGCCAGCGGCCAAAAGCCCAGCATCGGCGCGGGAGATATCGGCCTGGGCCTGCGCCACGGCAGCACGCAGCCTTTCCGCGGTGAAGCCGGCGCGCAAGGCTTCGCGTTCCGTACCTACACCTCGGGCACGCAGTTCTGCGGTGCGCGCGGCTTCTACCTCGGCATCGCGCAGACTGGCCTCGGCCCCCAAAAGCGCGGCGCGCACCGCTTCAATCTGCGCCCTGGCTTGCGCGTGATCTGCCACCGCGCGTTCCGCCTGCGCGCGGGTGACGGCGATTTGCGCGGCGGCGGCATGGACATCAGCCTCGGCTGCCGCGCGGCGGGCTTCAAGCGTTGCGGTATCCAATTGCGCGATGGGTTGGTCGGCCTTCACTTTCGAATTGAAATCCGCCAGCAATTCGCGGATTTGGCCGGAAAGTTGGCTCCCCACCTGCACCAAGGTCACGGGATTGACGGTGCCCGTGGCCGCCACCACGGCAGTGATGGACCCGCGATCAAGCGTTGCGGTTCGAAGCCTGGGCGCGCCAGCCTGGCCATCGGGTTCCAGAAAGCCAGGGCGCGGCATGCCAGCGCCCCACCAGGCGGCGCCAGCACCAAGCAACAAAACAAGGGCAATCAGCCATCTCCGCATAGGCGCAACATAGCAGGGTTTTCGCAACGCGCATGCCCCGAAACCTATCGCTCCGTAACCACGCGGGGCGCCATTCGCAGCGCGCATGCTTTGGGCTAGGCTTTGCAGTACTGCTAGGCATGAGGGTTTGATGCGTATTCTGATTTTAGGCGCTGGCGCCTTGGGCGGTTATTTTGGCGGACGACTACATCAGGCGGGGCTGGACCCCTGCTTTCTGGTGCGCTCCGGCCGCGCGGCAATGCTTGCCCGTGATGGCTTGAAGATCACAAGCAGCCTTGGCAATTACCAGGCCAAGGTGACTACCATCACGCCAGAGGCGCTGCACCCCGGCTGGGATCTGCTGATCTTGACCTGCAAGGCCTATGATCTGGCCGATGCGATGGAAACGATCCGCCCGGCAGTAGATGCACGTACGGCCATTATCCCGGTCCTGAACGGCATCAGTCATATTGAGGCGTTGCAACGCAGCTTTGGCGCTGAGCGCGTACTTGGCGGATTCGCAAAAATTCAGGCGAGCCTCGCGCCCGATGGTACGATCCGGCATTTGAATGATTGGCGTTGGCTGACCTTTGGTGAGGTCGCGGGCGGCATGAGTGCGCGGGTTGAGCGCATAGCGGCAGCCTTTAGCGCGGCGCCCGGCATGGTGGCGACCGCCGTGCCCGATATCATGGCGCAGATGTGGGAAAAACTGGTGCATCTTGGCACCAGCGCCGTCTGCACCGTTCTGATGCGCGCCAATGTTGGTGAGATTGCCCGCGCGCCAGGCGGCATTGCCTTCATGCATGGGGTATTGGAAGCCAATGCCGCCATCGCCGCCGCCGAAGGCTTCCCCGTAAGCGATGCCTTCATGCAGCAATATCGCAGCGTTTTTGGCGATAGCGCCAGCGCCTATACAGCTTCAATGCTACGCGATCTGGAAGCGGACGGGCGGATAGAAGCCGATCACATCCTTGGCTTCCTGTTGGAAGCCGCGCGACACCATGGGCTGCCAAGCAGCCTGCATGAAGCGGCCTTCCTGCATGCGAAGGCTTTTGAGCAACGGCGCGATGCCAAGCGCCTACCAAAGTAAAAATCCCATCCAGGAGAGTGCCATGCGATTGAAGGACAAAATTGCGGTCATCACCGGCGCCGGTTCCGGTATTGGTCGCGCAACCGCGGTACTATTCGCGCAAGAAGGTGCAAAGCTTGCACTAGTGGACCGAGATGCAGCGGCGGTTGAGGAAACCGCGAAGCTTATCGGTGGTGCGCTGACCCGGGTTTCCGATGTTGGTGCCCCGGGTGCCGCGGATGAAGATGCAGCGGCCATACTGCAACATTATGGGCGTATTGATATCCTGTTTGCAGCCGCAGGATTTTCGGTGGGCGGTACAGTTCTAGACACGAAGCCCGAGGATTGGGATGCGGTGTTTCGTGTTCATGTCGGCGGCACCTGGCTTTGGGCGCGCGCTGTCATTCCGGCCATGAAGCGCCAAGGGGGCGGGGCGATCATCACCACCGCTTCGCAGCTTGCGATCGCCGGCGGCGCCGGCAATAGCGCCTATATCGCCGCGAAAGGCGCGATATTGAGCCTGACGCGCGTCATGGCGCTTGATTTCGTGGCTGATGGCATTCGCGTGAACGCGATTGTGCCGGGTGCGATTGATACGCCCCTGCTTGCCCGCAGCATGGGCCGCCGTGCGGACCCGGAAGCGGCACGCGCAGCATCCCGCGCACGTCACGCCATGGGGCGTTTTGGCCGGCCAGAGGAAGTCGCCGATGGGGTGCTATATTTGGCAAGCGATAGCGCCAGCTTCACGACAGGTATTGCCCTGCCGGTGGATGGCGGGTGGCTCGCGAAATAGCCGCCGTGCCAGCGGCACGGAAACCGCGCTTAGGCCTTGCTCTGGGCGGGACGGATGTGCATTTTCGGCAAAGTCACAGGAACAAACAATGATCGCCCTGCCCCCACCGAAGGCCGAAATACTCGCCCGCCGCGAGGAAATTGTTGCGGCGCTAAGTGCGCTTGTCCCGGGCGATGGTGTGATCGCTGAGGGCATTCGCCTAAAACCCTATGAAACCGATGGGCTTGCCGCCTATCGGCAAATGCCGCTCGCGGTAGTGCTGCCTTCCACCACCGAACAGGTCGCGGCAGTGCTGCGCTATTGCCATGAACAGGGCATTCGCGTGGTGCCGCGTGGGGCGGGGACCAGTCTTTCCGGTGGTGCGCTGCCTTTGGCGGATGCGGTAGTCATCGGGCTGATGCGGCTCAACGCCATTCATGAGATCAATTATGCCGATCGCTACGCAGTGGTGGGTGCGGGCGTCACGAATATCGGCATCACCAAGGCGGTGGAAGCTGATGGTTTTTTCTATGCGCCCGATCCGTCTTCTCAGCTGGCCTGCATGATTGGCGGCAATGTGATGATGAATTCGGGCGGTGCACATTGCCTGAAATATGGGGTGACGGCGAATAACCTGCTCGGCGTGAAATTCGTAACCATTGAAGGTGAAGTAATGGACATTGGCGGCACCTATCTGGACGCGGCGGGTTATGATTGGCTGGGCTTGATCACGGGCAGTGAAGGCCAATTGGGCATTGTGACGGAAGTGACGGTGCGTATTTTGCGGAGCGCCGAAGGGGCACGCGCCATGCTGGCTGCCTTCAATTCCATTGAAATCGCGGGTGCGGCGGTGGATGCCATT
>JBILPX010000185.1:0-6344 GCA_044373565.1 Roseomonas sp. | reverse complement strand
CGGATAGCCGGTGGCAACCTGCCAGCGCGCCTGGGCCTGCGCTTCCCGCATAGCCAGCGGCGTCAGAATGAAAGGCGCAGCAAGCAAATTGCGGCGTGACAGATTTTTCATCATAGCCCCCTGTTTTGAATAAATTGAGTGTTAATACTCGCATCACAGCGGAAATAGACAAGGGGGGCAGGCATGCGCCCCACCCCCCTTGAGCAGTTCAGCGATCAATTTGCAGGCAGGGATTGCCCCAACTGCCTTCAGCGCGCGGCCAGATAGGCCTCAATGAGTTTCTTGCCGTCCTCGCCCGCGCGCTCAATCCATTCCTGGGTCATTTGCTGGCTCACGCGGCGCAAATCGGCAAGCAATTGTTCGCTCGGTTGCAGCACCTGCATCCCGCGCTGGCCCAGTGTCGCTTCGGCCTGGGTTTGGGAATCGCGGCTGAGTTCATAGCCCCGCGCTTCGGCACGTGCCGAGGCTTCCATCAACGCGGTTCTGACATCTGCCGGCAGACCTTCCAGCGCACGCCGTGACACAAACACGGCATTCTTGGTCATGGAAAAGCCAAGCGGCGTGAAAATCTTGGCATAGTCCCAGGCCGAGGTATCAACACCGGTCGCGGCCGAGGTGATCTGCGCACTCACAATGCCGGTGGCGAAGGCCTGCGCCAATTCAGCCGCCTGCACCAGGGTTGGGTTGGCGCCAATGATGGTCGCGAAACGATTGGTCATCGGGCTGAAGGTGCGGAAGCGCTGACCGCGCAATTGCTCAAGGCTCGTCACGGGCTGCTGCGCGTAAAGCCCGGCTGCCGGCCAGGGCACCATGTAAAGCAAGCTAAGGCCCTGACGCGCCAGGCGCGCTTCAATGAAGGGCTTTTGCAGATCGGCAAGTTTCTTGGCTTCGGCCAGATTGGTTACCAATTGCGGAATGGCATCTGCATCAAAAAATACATCTTCATTGGCATAGGCCGTCAGCAGAATCTCGCCAACCTGCACTTGGCCCTGCTGCACGCCGCGCTTGATCTGCGGCATGGGCAAAAGGCTACCATTGGAATGCAGTTGGATCGAAAGCCGTCCGCCCGTTGCCTGTTCGATTTCCTGAATAAAGGTGCGGATATTGCGTGTGTGCAAATTGCCATCCGCATAAGGGGTGGCCATCTGCCAGCGCGTCTGGGCATGGCCCAGGCTTGGGGAAAGGGCGGCCAGGCCGGCGGCCCCGGCCAGGAAATCACGGCGATGAAGCTTCATGGGTTTCTTCCTTCTTCTGCCCGGCCTCGCCCCCGCCCGGCTTTCAAAGCGGGTAATCGCGCACCGGATCTACGCCAGATTGCGTCAAAAAATGGCGAATGGCCACTACCTCATCCTTGGAGAGGCTGTGCTGGCTATTGTGGAAGGCATGGGCATGGCTGCCGAGCTTCACGGCCAAGTTACCGGACCCGTTATGGGAAACCTCGGCACCGAGTTCCCCAAACATTGCCTCAAGGACCTTGGGATCAATATTGGCGCTGACAGGGTGGGAGAAGATGGCGTGCAATACCTTGCGATGACGATGGTTCATGGCCGCTTTGCCTTCCGGATGGGTGTTTAATGGCCCCATCCTGACGCGCCATCAGGCCCGCGCATTGATCATGATCAAGTGCTGGTCGAACCGGTAAGCTGTGTGCGTACCAGCTCAGCAAAATGCCCGCCTTGGGCCACCAATTCCTTGAAGCCGCCGCGTTCGGCGATTTCCCCACCGGCAAAAACCAGGATTTCATCGGCATCGCGCACGGTGGAAAGCCGATGCGCGATGATGAAGGTGGTGCGCCCCGCCATCAGCGCCGCCAGCGCCTTTTGCACCCGTGCTTCAGTCGCGGCATCCAGCGCACTTGTCGCCTCATCCAAAATCAGCACGGGCGGGTCCTTCAACAGGGCGCGTGCAATCGCCAGGCGCTGGCGCTGCCCACCGGAAAGGGAGCTGCCACGCTCACCAATCATCGTGTCATAGCCATGGGGTTGGCGCTGGATGAAATCATGCGCTTCCGCCTGACGGCAGGCATGTTCCAAATCTTCCTGCGAGGCATCAGGGCGGCCAACCAACAGGTTTTCGCGAATGGTGCGATTGAACAGCATGCTTTCCTGGAACACGACGCCGATATTGCGACGCAGGCTTTCCAGCGAAACATCGCGCAAATCATGCCCATCCAGCGTCACGCGCCCTTCCTTCGGGTCCCATAGCCGCTGCAACAGCGCCATGGCGGTGGATTTGCCCGCGCCCGTCGGCCCCACCAGCGCAATGGTCTTGCCGGGTGCGGCCGCGAAATTCACATGGCTGAAAATTGGCTGCCCACCGGGATAGGCGAAGGCCACATCTTCAAATGCCACCTCACCTTTCGCGCGGGGTATATCAATCGCATCGGGCTTTTCCGGCACGGTTGTGCGCGCATCCAGCACGGCAAACATCTCGGACAATGAAGGCATCAGCAGCACCAGCCGGGACGCAAAGCCAACCGCGCCTTCAAGCTTGCCAATCAGCATGGTGGCGAAGCCCATGAAGGACACAATCTCCCCCACCGTGGCCTGGCCGCGCAGATGCAGCCAGGTGCCCATCATGAAGATCATGATAACGCAAATGGTAGAAGCGGCTGAGGTCATCACAGACACCACCGCCCACCAATTCAGCACCGGGAATTGATGCGTGATCACCTGGCGGATGATGTCGCTAAAAAGCCGCGCTTCACTGGAAAGCCGCGTGAAGGATTGCACGACCATCACATTGGAAAGCGCATCCTGCGCGTTGCCGGCTAATTGCGTATGAAGCGCTTCCACCTGGCGCTGTGCGTTTTCCGTCCGGCGAATGACAAAAGCGGCGAGGGCGCCGAAAATCACCACAAGTCCAATCAGCAGCAATCCCAAGCGCCAATTCAGAATAAGCGTGAGCGGCAGCAGCACAATCGCGGAAATAAAGGTGATCAGATGTTCACGAAAAAAGGAAAGCCAAAGCCCGAACAGATTGTCGGAACCCACCAGCATGATTTTCATTAACCGGCCCGATTGCGTATCCCCATGAAAGGATAGCGGCAGGGACAGTACATGCTGGAAATAATCATGCATGACCTTTAGGCGATTGCGATGCGCCATGCGGTCCGCGAACAGCGCCACCGTGACATTGGCGCCAATGGCCGAAAGCCCAATCGCCGCCCAGAGGATCAATAACGAAAGCGCTTCCGCCCATACGGCCGATTCCTGCATGCGGTCTGATCGCGAGAGCAGGTCAATCACCCGCCCAAACAGCACCGGTTCCAGGAATTGCAGCCCGGCAATGGCAAGCGCTGCCAAGACAAGCCCAATGGCCACGGCGCGATCCGCCGCCAGCAGCCTGAGCACCCGTCCGTAAAGCCGTAAAAACTCCATGTCGACCGCCGCCCCAATGTTAGACTGTTCATAGAGGAGGAATCGCCCAAACCGAAACCCTGGCAGGAAGGTTGATCTGGCGAGGCTCACGGGCCACCTTGCGCCATAACTTAATAATCGGGAGGCTAAAGTCCATGATCACTCGCCGCAGCTTAGGCGCCCTGGCCGTTGGGGCCGGCTTGCCGCTACCCGCTTTGGCGCAGGGGCTGTCCAACCGCCCCATTCGCCTGGTTATTCCCTTCACCCCCGCCGGGACCACGGATCTGGTCGGGCGGCTCATGGCTGAACGCCTTTCGGCCAGGCTCGGCCAGCAGGTGGTGGTGGATAACCGCCCCGGCGCTTCGGGCAATGTCGGCGGCGAATTCGTAGCGCGGGCGGAACCCGATGGCCATACGCTGCTGCTGACCACCATCGGCACGGGGGCGATCAATTTTGCCGTTTTCGGCAATCGCATGCCCTTCAAGCCTGAGGATCTGGCCGCGGTCGGCCTGATGTGCCGCGTGCCCAATGTGCTGATGGCGGCCAATCGCATGCCGATCCGCACCCTCGCTGACATGGTGCGCGAAGCCAAGGCCAAGCCCGGTGCGCTGAATTATGGCACCGCCGGCATCGCCACTTCCCCCCATGTGGTGATTGAACAAATCCGCTTGGCGCAGGGCATTCAGATCACCCATGTGCCCTTCCGCGGTTCCGCCCCCATGCTGACCGAGATGGTGGCGGAGCGGATTGAACTTGGGATGGACAATATCCCCTCTGCCTTGACCTTCGTCCGAGAGGGCAAAATCCGCGCCATCGGCGTGACGGGTGCTCAGCGCAGCGCCGTGCTGCCGGATGTGCCGACCATTGCGGAACAGGGCATGCCAGGTTTTGAGGCGACCGCCTGGTTCGGCGTGCTGGCCCCGGGCGCCACCCCCGCCCCGATCATTGCACGGCTTGGCGCTGAATTGGATGCAATCGGCAAGGATGCCGATTTCCGTGCCCGCATCGCGGCATTTGGCGCTGATCCGCCGCGGCTCACCCCTGATGGTGGCTCCAGTCCGGAAAGCTTCGCTGCCTTCATGCGGGCCGAAGTCACGCGCTGGGCGGAAGTGGTGCGCCAAGCCGATATTCGTGTGGAATGAGGATCAGATAATGACGCAAAAAACCGCCCTGCTGGGCCGCCGCATCATCCTGGCCGGCATGGCCGGTGCCTTGGCGGCACCCAGCATTGCCCGCGCCCAGGCCTTCCCAACCCGCCCCTTGCGGCTGGTGGTTCCCTTCCCGCCCGCCGGGACCACGGATATTGCCGGTCGCATCATGGCCGAACGCCTTTCGGCGCGCATCGGCCAGCCGATCATTGTGGAAAACCGCGCAGGTGCTACGGGAAATCTCGGCGCTGAAATGGTCGTCCGGTCAGAACCCGATGGCTATACGCTCGTGATGTGCACCATCTCCACCGCTGCGATCAATTATTCGCTGTGGGGCGCGCGCATGACGTTCAAGCCCGAAGATCTGGCCGCGGTTGGCCTGGTGATCCGGGTGCCGAATGTGATCTTCGTGCCGGCCAATTCGCCTTATCGCAGCGTGAGTGATCTGATCGCCGGCGCCAAGGCCAATCCTGGTAAGCTCAATTACGGCAGCAGCGGTTCGGGCGGTTCGCCGCATATGACCATGGAAATGTTCAAGCTGCGCAGCGGCACCGATATCATGCATGTGCCCTTCCGTGGTGCGGGACCGATGTTGGTGGAGGTAGTGGCAGGCCGCCTCGAGTCCGGGTGCGACAATATGCCAAGCTGCATCGGCCATATTCGCGATGGGCGACTGCGCGCTTTGGCGGTTTCCAGCAATGTGCGCGCGGCGGCGCTGCCGGATGTGCCGACGCTGGCCGAAGCCGGCATTCGCGATTTTGAGGCGACCGCCTGGTTCGGCGTGCAGGCCCCGGCCCGCACGCCGCGCCCGATCATTGAAAGGCTGGGGGCGGAGATTGATGCGGTCACGCGTGACCCTGCCTATATCGCGCGCATTGCGGAGCTGGGCGGCGCGCCACCGGCACTCACACCCGCCGGCGGCACCAGCCCCGAGACCTTTGAGGCCTTTATCCGCAGCGAGATCACCAAATGGGCCGAAGTCGTGAAGGTTTCTGGCGCCACGGTGGATTGATGGCTTTTAGCGCTTGCGGGCGCCCCACCCTTGTCTCTAATCTCGTTTTTTCAGCAGGGAGAAATTGAAATGAAGATCAGCAGACGTGGCCTTGGCCAGGGTGTTGCCGCTGCCGCCGGTGGCTTGGCGCTGAGTGGCATTGGTGCCGAGCCAGTAATGGCGCAGCGCAGCGCCAATACGCTGCGTGTCGCCTTCCGCGATGCCGTGCCGAATATTGACCCCTATTTCAACAGCCAGCGCACCGGCATCATTGTTGCGCATCAGGCGATGGATGGGCTGGTGCATCGTGACCCCGATACCTTCCGCAATGTGCCCGCGCTTGCGACCGAATGGGCTTGGCAGGGCAATACAGCCATTGATTTCAAGATCCGCCCAGGCGTGAAGTTCCATGATGGCAGTGATTTCGGCGCTGATGATGTTGTCTATACCATGAATGGCATCGCCGAATTGGGCGGGCGGCTTTCAACGCCCGGGAATTATTCCTGGATCGAAGGTGCTGAAAAGCTTGATGCCAATACGGTGCGCATCAAGATGAAGCGGCCCAATCCGGCAGCGCTTGATTACTTGGCGATGGTGACGCCGATCTGGCCCAAGGCGTATCGCGAAAGGGTGGGGCCTGAAGGTTATTCCCGCATGCCGATCAGCACCGGGCCATATCGCTTTACCAAGGTAGATGTTTCGAACGGGGTCGAATACGAACGCTTCGATGGCTATTACCAGGGTGGCCCCAAGGGGCGGCCGGCCATCCAAAAAATCACCGCGCGCTACCTGTCCGATGCCGCCACTGAACTGACTGAATTGCTGGCGCAGCGCGTGGATTGGATC
>JBILPX010000184.1:0-6375 GCA_044373565.1 Roseomonas sp. | reverse complement strand
GCGCCGAGGATCGGGAGCGTTTTCGCATCGGTGCCGATGGCAATCCTGTCTACCGCGAAGTGTTTCGCCGCCCCGCCACCAGCGCGGGGGGTGTGCTGCTGGCGGCAAGGCTGACCGCATCAGGCGGGGTTGTGCATGTGCCTGGTGGTGGCACGCATCATGGCCGGGCGGATCGTGCTGCCGGCTTTTGTTATGTGAATGATGCGGTGCTTGGGTTGTTGGCTTGGCGCGACCAGGGCCTGTCGCCGCTGCTTTATGTGGATATTGATGCCCATCATGGCGACGGCGTGCAGGATGCCTTTCATGATGACCTGCATGTCTTCACGCTTTCCGTGCATGAGGATGGGCGCTGGCCTTTCTCCGGTGGCATTGGCGACAGGGCAGGGGGCCATGCGGCGAATATCCCGGTGCCGGCTGGCTTCAACGATAGTGAAATGGCCTGGGTGCTTCACGAAGCCATTCTTCCCATCGCGCGGCGCCTAAAGCCCGCCGCGATCATGCTGCAATGCGGCGCCGATGCGCTGGAAGAAGACCCGCTGTCGCGCCTGGCGCTCTCCAACAACGCTCATCGCGCCGTTGTCGCCGCGTTGAATGGCCTGGCGCCCCGGCTGATCGTGCTGGGCGGTGGCGGCTATAACCCCTGGAGCGTGGCGCGCTGCTGGGCCGGGGTTTGGGGCGCGCTCAATGGCCATGCCCTGCCCGAAAACCTGCCGGCGCCAGCGGAAGCCGTGCTGCGGGGCCTGAATTACCACCGCGCCGCTGGGCGCAACCCGCCGGAGCATTGGTTCACCACGCTTGCTGATCCGCCCCGCCCTGGCGTGGTGCGCGCCGTGGTGCGCCGTGCCGCGGCGGCAGCGCTTGAGGCACCTCCCGGTCCCGTGTCATGAAGCCCCTTATGCAAAGACGTTCCCTGCTGGCGCTTGGCGCCATGCTGCCTCTCGCTGCCCTGGCGCAACCGGGAGTGGATCGCCCTCAGCCGCGCCTGCCGACCGAACCGCTGGTGTTTGAAACCCGCGATGGCAGGCGGCTTGCCTTCACCGTTGAGATGGCCATTCAGCCCGAACAGCAAATGATCGGCCTGATGTTCCGCCCGGAAGTGAAGCCGGATGAGGGCATGTTGTTCGATTGGGGCGCCCCGCGCGAAAGTTCCATGTGGATGCGCAATACCATCGCATCGCTCGATATGGTGTTCATCGCCGCTGATGGGCGGGTGCATCGGATTGCGGAGCGCACCGTGCCCTATTCGCTGGCGACTGTTTCCAGCAATGGCCCGGTGCGCGCCACGCTGGAACTGGCCGCCGGCACGGCTGAGCGGCTGAATATCCGTGTTGGTGATCGGGTGTTGCAGCGGATTTTTGGGACGGCGCCCTAAAGGCCGGTCAGACAAGACTGGGTTGAGGTTCAGCCCCGCGCCCCTGCCCAGGCCTGCAAGCGCGGCCGGATGCGTAGAAAGCCGCGATAGGCGTGTTCCAGAAACCATAGAAAAGGCGGCAAGCGCGCGGCGTGACCCAGAGGGCTCAGCAATGGAATGGCGCGCCACATGGCAGCGAATGCCGCCGCGCCATGCAGCAAAGGGCCATCCGCTTCGCGCGCATGAAAGCGCGCCAGCAGCAGCGCGGGATCAATCGGGCAGGCCGCGCCCTCAGCGCCTATATCAACGAAGTCAATCGCGCCCCGCCGATCCAGCCGGCGCATCAATGCGATTTCGCGCAGGCAAAGCGGGCAGGCGCCATCGAACCAAACGGTAACATGAGCGGGGGTCATGCACCCCAGGTAATGCGCGCGGCTGGCGCGGCAAGACCACGACAGAAAGCTACAACAGCGCGCCGATAATCCGCCCGCCCGTCAGCGGGCGTGGCGCGCCGGTGGTGCTGGGGAAGCTCAGCGGCAAGCCGCGCGCCACGCGGGCGGCCAAAACGCCGAAAGCCTGGGCTTCCAGCGCATCGCCATCCCAGCCCGCGACCTCCACTGGCCGGACGGGTTCTTCCAGGGCGCCGCCAAGCGCCTTCATCAGGGCAGGATTGCGCCGCCCGCCACCCGCCACCAGCCATTGCATCGGCGGTTCCGGGAAATGGCGCGCGGCGGCGGCGACGCACACCGCGCAAAAAGCGACCAAGGTGGCGGCGCCATCCGCCGCTGAAAGGCTACCCGCCCCGGCCTCGCGCAAGGCACGATCAAAATCCAGCCTATCGAGCGACTTCGGCGGTGATGCAGCCAGATAGGGATGCGCCATCAACCGCCCCAGCACCGCGCCATCCGCCTGGCCCGCGAGCGCAAGCTTGCCTGCCACATCATAATCCTTGCCCGTATGCTGACGCGCCCAATCATCAAGCGGCCCATTGGCCGGCCCGGTATCAAAGGCCAGCATCTCCCCATCCGGCCCAAGCCACGTCACGTTGCCAACGCCGCCCAGGTTTAGGATGGCAAGCGGCTTCGGCAGAGGTGCCGCAAGGGCGCGATGGAATACCGGCACCAAAGGCGCGCCCTGGCCGCCGGCGGCAACATCGGCGCTGCGGAAATCATAAGCCACACTCATGCCCGTGCGGCGGGCGAGCATCGCGGCATCGCCGATCTGCCAGGTGAAGGGGGTGCCGCTGCGCCCTGGCGAGGCGGGGCGATGCAGGATCGTCTGGCCGTGAAAGCCGACCAAATCTGCCGGCAGGCCAATGGCTTCCACGGCTTCGGCATGGCGTTCGGTCAGGCGGCGTGTCGCGTCCAGCAAGGCGGGGTCATCGGGGGTCAGGCTCTCGGCGCGGTCCAGCAGGGCGCGCAGCGCGCGGCGCAAGGCGGGATCATAGGGCAGGGTCTGGCGCGGGCCGAAGCGCGCAATCACCTCCCCATCCGTTTCCAGATAGGCAGCATCCACGCCATCCAGTGACGTGCCGCTCATGAGGCCGATGGTTCTCAGCATGATGGGGACGTGCTACCCCCGCGCGCTTGTCGGTGGAAGCCCCCGGCAGCATTGAGTTTTGAGAAACCGGATAGCATCATGAACAGCGCGCGAAGCGATTTCCTGCATGTGGCGCGGGAACGCGGCTATATTCACCAAACCACCGAAGAAGGCGCCTTTCTGGCGCGGCTGCAGGCTGGGCCCTTGGCGGGCTACATCGGCTTTGATGCGACCGCAGACAGCCTGCATGTCGGGTCCCTGGTGCAGATCATGCTGCTGCGGCTGATGCAGCGCACCGGCAATCGCCCGGTGGTGCTGATGGGCGGTGGCACCACCAAAGTGGGCGATCCTTCCTTCCGGGATGAAGCGCGGCCCTTGCTTTCGGATGCGCAGATCGAAACCAATAAGGCCGGCATTCGGAAGGTATTCGATGCCTTCCTGCGTTTTGGTGATGGCCCGACGGATGCCATCATGCTCGATAACGCGGAATGGCTTGATAAGCTGCTTTACATTCCGTTCCTGCGTGATGTCGGGCGGCATTTCAGCGTCAATCGCATGCTGACGATGGAAAGCGTGAAGCAAAGGCTGGAACGCGATCAGCCGCTGACCTTTCTTGAATTCAACTACATGCTGCTTCAGGCCTATGACTTCCTGGAATTGCGCCGCCGCCATGGTGTGGTGCTGCAAATGGGCGGTTCCGATCAATGGGGCAATATCGTCATGGGGACAGACCTGATCCGTCGCATGGATCAGGCGGAAGCCTTTGGCCTGACAACGCCTTTGATCACCACCGCATCAGGGGCGAAGATGGGCAAGACAGCGCAGGGTGCTGTCTGGCTCAATGCCGATCGCGTTTCGCCTTATGATTACTGGCAATTCTGGCGCAATACGGAAGATGCCGATGTGGCGCGTTTCATGGGGTTGTTCACTGAAATGCCCATGGCGGAGATCGCCCGCTACGCCGCGCTGCAAGGCGCTGAGGTGAATGAGGCGAAGAAAGCCCTTGCCACCGAAGCCTGCGCCCTGCTGCATGGCCGCGCCGCCGCGGAAGCGGCAGCCGAGACAGCGCGCAAAGCCTTTGAAGAAGGGCTGAATGCGGCAAGCTTGCCGACGGTGGTTTCAGCCCTGCCGGCCAGCATTGTTGATGTGCTGGTGGAACACAAGCTGGTGCCCAGCAAAGGGGAAGCGCGGCGGCTGATAGCCAATGGTGGTATCTACGCCAATAATGAACCTGTTGCCGCGATTGATCGCGTACTGGCCGAAGCGGATTTGCAGGATGGCGTTATCAGGCTTTCCATCGGCAAGAAGCGCCATGTGTTACTGAAGCCTGCCTGATTTTACCTCGCTTTACTCCATAATTCCGGCTGCAATTCTTCCTTGCGGTTCGGAAACAGCATAGCGCAGGCGAGTGTCACGCAAGCAACCCCGCCCAGCACCATCATGGAAAGCGCGAGCGACCCCGTTGCTTCATGTAAAAAGGCAATAAGCGGTGAGGCAATCGCCGCCCCCAGAAAGCCCACCGTAAAGCGGATGGAATAAAGCTTCGCGCGCAAGGCGGGGGCAACATAACGCGCCGTCATCGTCTCATTCACCGTGACCTGGCCGAAGATGCAGGCCGCGACCAGGCCTGCCATTGGCAGCACCACCCAGCCATCCAGAAAGGCCAGCGCAAACAACCCTGGCACCACCAGAATGGCGAGCGGCATGAACACGGATTTCAGCGTGTGCCGATCAATCATGCGTCCCACGCTGAATTGCGCGACACCGCCACAAATAGTCGCCAGGAAGGAAAGCAGGCCCACAATCGGCAGCAATTCCGGGCTGCCGGCCAGGCGTTCCTGCATCAGCTTCGGGATCAGCAGCGTATAGGCGTTGAACACCAGGCCAGAAACGGTTGCGATGGCCAGCAGTATGATCACGGCACGGCGGACCAGGGCGGGCGGGATTTCAGGAAAAGGCTTGCCGCCGGCCTGGATGCGTTCCGAATCAAAGGGCGGTTCGCGCCAGTAAAAGAACCCCGCAATGATGCAGGCGATACCTGGGATAATGAAGGCCCAGCGCCAGCCGGCATCAGCGGCGATGAAGGCGGTCAGCACCGGCGCGGTTGCCACCCCCAAATTGCCGAAAACGCCATTGATCCCCATGGTCCGGCCGACTTTATCGCCGGCGGCTTCCACCAGAATGGCAGTGCCGATGGGGTGATAAATCGCCACAAACGCTCCCATGGCGCCGAGCGTGATCGCCAGCATCAGCGCCGATGGTGCAAACCCCGCCGCCACCATGAAGGCGCCAGAGCCCATGAAGAAGGCCACCATCAGAAAGCGCCGCCCGAAGCGATCCGCAAGCCATCCCATGGGCAAAGCGCAAATTCCGTAAATCACGAACATGGTGGTGCCGAGTGCGAGGATGGGCCCGTAATCCCCGCCGAAAAGCTCGGTATCCTGTTGCACCATGGCAAGCACGGCGGTTGCCAGGATCAGCAGGCTGTAATGGGTGAAACTATGCGCAGCATTGATCAGAACCACCTGCCGTCTGGCCGCATCCATGCGCCTATCCCCCAAAAACTATAGGCATCATGCAGGATTGGCAGGGCTTGCGCCACGGGGGGCGCGACGGCGCAATTGGCGCAGCACATCGCGCGGATGGAAGGCGCCAAGCGCCATGCCGGCGAGCGTAAAGCCGGCCATGCCGACCAGGATCATGAGGCCTGCCCGCAGCACCGCCCCAAGCCCCGGCAGCACCAGCCCGACGCCAAACACCAGCGCTGCCATGATGACGCTCGCCAGCACCAGCCGCGGCAGCACGCGTCGGCAGCGACGGTCCAGCACCAGGTGGCCTCGGCGAAGCAGCAGCCAGGCCAGCAGCCCGGCATTGACCCAAGCCGCGATGCTGGTCGCCAAGGCAACGCCGACATGCCCCAGCACATCCATCAAGGCCAGATTGAGCGCCAGATTGACCGCGACGGACAAAATCCCGATCCGCACCGGGGCGGATGTATCGCCGCGCGCGAAAAACGCCGGCGCAAAAACCTTCACCAGCACAAAGGCCGGCAGCCCAACGGCATAGGCCACCAGCGCCGAAGCCGAAGCCGCGCTTGCCACCGCATCAAAGGCGCCGCGCTGGAACAGCGCCGCCACAATGGGCCCCGCCGCCACTGCCAAGCCGGCCGCGCAAGGCAGCGTCAGCAGCACCGCCAATTCAATGCCGCGATTAAGCGCGCGATGCGCCGCAAGCTTTTCCCCGAGCCGCAAATGCCGCGCGAGCAAAGGCAAAAGCGCCGTGCCCAGCGCCGCGCCAATCACGCCCAACGGCAATTGCGCCACGCGATCCGCGTAATAGAGGTAGGAGACGGAGCCACTCACCAGGAAAGATGCGATGATCACATCCACCGCCAGGTTGATCTGTGTCACTCCAGCGCCCAGCACGCCGGGCACCATGCGGCGCAGCACTTGCCGAATGGGTGGTGTGAGTGCCGGGCGCCGATA
>JBILPX010000183.1:0-6387 GCA_044373565.1 Roseomonas sp. | reverse complement strand
CATCCACCGCCCATTCGCTCGCAAGACCGGGAATGACGACCGAAGGCTTATCGGCCGAGGACAAATCCCACATGGTCAGGCCATCAAACAGCGGAATGCCGGTGAAGCGATTGCCCTCAAAACCCTGGTCGGGCTGGCCATGGGTCAACGGAATATCCGCCGCCGTCATGCCGATGCGCAGCGTGCCCTGGGCTTGCGCGATAGACGCCCCCAGCACTGGCATCGCCACCAGGCAGGCTGTCATCAAGAATTTCTTCAAACGCATTGCGTCACTCTCCCTTTGTCGCAATTGGGCAGTTTCGGGGGAAACTGCCGCCTAATTTTGATTGCTACGCTCGCCCCCAGGGCCAAGGCCCGTACGACAAGACATGGTTTAAAAGGCAGCAAAGCCCGTGCCACCCCCCAGCCTTGGGCTGGCGGTCAGGGGTCTTCATCCATGCCCAAATTAATGGCAGCACTGCCCAATCATGAGGCGCCGCACGCCCAGGCGCGATAGGAAGTTCGGAGCCCCCAGCACCCTTGCCAGCCCCACCGGCAAAGCGGCAAAAGCGCGTCATGCGCATCCTGCTTCTGAACGGCAATACTGATCCCGCCATCACTGCCCTGATTGCCGCCCGCGCGCAGGAAGCCCTGCCCCGGCTTGGCCTGCCCGCTTGTGATCTGGTGCCCGCGACCGCCCCCTTTGGCGCGCGCTATATCGCAACCCGCGCGGCAGTCGCCATTGCCGGCCATGCGGTGCTGACGGGCCTTGCTCAGCATATCGGCCAGGATAATCCGCAAGGTTTTGGCGCCGCCATCATCGCCTGTTTCGGCGAGCCCGCCATTGAAGCGGCGCGCGAATTGCTGCCCATCCCGGTGGTTGGCATGGCGGAGGCTTCAATTACGCTGGCGCTGGAAACGGCGCCGCGCATTGCGCTGCTGACCGGGGGTGCCGCCTGGGTGCCGATGCTGGAAGAATTCGCCCTGATCCGCGGCCATGGGCGAGACCGCGTGCAGGTGCGATCCGTGCCCCCCACCGGCGACATGATCGCGCGCGAACCTGAAAAAGCACTGCACCTGATCGCCGAAGAAGCGCGCCAAGCCGTGGCGGATGGCGCCGGCGTGGTGGTGCTGGGCGGGGCTGGCCTGGTGGGCCTTGCGCCAAAGCTTGCCGCAATGCTGCCCGTGCCGGTGCTGGATAGCCTTGATTGCGCGCTGGTCATGGCCTGCCGAGCTGGCCGCGCCAATGGCCGCCCCCCTGGCCGAGTAGCGCAGGCGCCGCAGGCCGGGCTTGAGGCGAAGCTCACCGCCATGATTGGGTAACCCGCGCAAAAAACTAAGTAAGGACTACTTACCTTTCACCCCAACCCGCGCTAACCTGATCGCGATTAGAAAAAATCCCGAGGATACGCAGCAATGGCTTCCTTCCCGATCACCCGCACCACAACGCCCAAGGTGAAGCCCGCCGATGATGATTTGGCCTTCGGCAAGGTGCTGACCGATCACATGTTCCTGATGGATTATCAGGAAGAAAAGGGCTGGCATTCGCCGCGGATCGTCCCCTATGGGCCGCTCAGCCTTGATCCCGCGACTTCCGTACTGCATTACGGTCAGGCGATTTTTGATGGCCTCAAGGCGTTTCGCGGCGATGATGATCAGATCCGCCTGTTCCGCCCGGATCGCCATGCGGAACGCTTCAATCGCTCTGGCCAAATCATGTGCATGCCGGAATTGCCGGTGGATATCATTCGCCAAAGCTTCGATGCGCTGGTGGGGCTTGAGCATGAATGGGTGCCGCGCAAACCCGGCACCGCGCTTTATCTGCGCCCCACCATCATCGCGACCGATGTGATGCTGGGCGTGCATCCAGCGCATAATTACCTGTATTTCCTGATCCTTTCGCCCGTTGGCACCTATTACAAGGATGGCGTGAAGCCAGTAAAAATCCTGGCGTCAGACACGCATGTGCGCGCCGTGAAAGGCGGCACCGGGGAAGCCAAAACCGCCGGCAATTATGCCGCGAGCCTCGCCGGCCAGCGCGATGCCGCCAATGCTGGCTATTCGCAGGTGCTGTATCTGGATGGCGTCAATCGCAAACATCTGGATGAAGTCGGCACGATGAACATCATGCTGCGGATCGGGGATGAGGTGATCACGCCGCCCTTGACCGGCACCATCCTGGATGGCGTGACACGCGCGAGCACCATGCAATTGATGCGCGATTGGGGGCTGAGGGTCACTGAACGCCAGATCGCCATTGATGAAGTCATGGCCGCGGGCCGTGACGGCACGCTCAAGGAAATGTGGGGCACGGGCACGGCGGCGGTGGTCTCACCGGTTGGGACACTCGGCTATAAGGGCGAGGATGTGCTGATCAATGGTGGTGAAATCGGCGATGTCACGCGCCGGCTTTATGATGCCATCACCGGCCTGCAATATGGCCGCAGCAATGACCCGCATGGCTGGATGAGCATTGTGCGCAAGGGGTGAGATAGCCCTTCATTCCTCCTTCTTCGCGCCGTCCGTCACGGCGCGAAGCTTGGCCTTCTCGGCGGATAGCCGCGCGCGTTCGGCTTTGGTCTGCCCGTATTTGGCGCGATTTTCCGCGGCCTTTGTTTCGGCGGCGTCGCGTGCCTTGGCCTTACGTACGCGGTTGAGGTTGACGATTTCAGCCATGCACGCAGGATAGCCCCATCTCTTTTTGAAGGAAAACGCCCATGCCCTTGATCTCTCTTACCGCCGCTGATGGTTTTCGCCTGCAAGCCTATCGCACTGGCCCACAAGATGCAGACCGCGCCTTGGTGGTGACGCAGGAAATTTTTGGTGTGAACCGCCATATCCGCAAGCTTTGCGATGATTTCGCTGCTGCCGGCTATGCCGTGATTGCACCGCAGCTTTTTGACCGCGCGGAACGCAATGCGGAACTTGGCTATGACGCCGCCGATCTGGCGCGCGGGCGCGAATTGCGCGGCAAGATTGATGCGGGCAAGACCGTCTTGGATGTGCTCGCCGCCGCTGCCGCCCTGCCCCGCCAGGCGAAGCGCGGCATTGTTGGCTATTGCTGGGGCGGCACGGTCGCGTGGCATGGCGCAACCCGCACCAGCGCCTTTTCTGCGTCCGTCGGCTGGTATGGTGGCGGCGTTGCTGCGGCGAAGGATGAAGTGCCGAATTGCCCGACGCAGCTCCATTTCGGCGAAACCGATGCCTCAATCCCGATGAGCGATGTGGAAGCAGTCCGCGCCGCGCGGAAGGAAGTGGAAGTCTTCGTCTATATGGGCGCCGGCCATGGTTTCGGCTGCGATGAGCGCGGTTCTTACGTGGCGAAGGATGCCGCGCTAGCGCAGGAACGCACGCTCGCGTTTTTTGCCAAGCATCTTGGCTGAAAGATAGCAGCGCGGGGCACGCCCCGCGCCGAATAAATCAGGCCTTCTTGTCGGTGGAGAGGTTCTTTACTTCCTCCATCGCCTCGGCAAAGCGTGAGTGCAGTACTGAAACAGCTTCACCGCTCGATTTCTGGATCAGATCAGCCAATTCTTGCATCTGTCCGACGGCACGCTCATAGGTGGCCTTGGCCATTTCCGCACGCTTCGCTGCCTGTTCTTGTATATCGGTCGGGCTCGCCATACTGCGCATGGCATCCTGCATTTCAGCGACCGATTGCTGCACGATTTCCATATGCCGTTCTGCAACTGCGCGCGCACCTTCCAGCGCCACCTTATTGGCGGCCGAGATGGCTTCCAGATTCTTCTGCTGCGCCTTTGCAAGCGCGCTCATATCCGGCATGGCGGGCATACGAAACTCCGCGAAGAATTTCGTCATGTCCATATTTGGCTTGAAGCTGAAGGGGTCGGTCATGGGGGTGCTCCGGTGATGGGCGGCCAGTATAGACCGCCGGCGCTTCAGGTCACGAAGTTTCCGCTTGAGGTGCCGGCTCGGCACCGCCGCGCAGCAGGCCAAGCGGGCGCGCAATCCGCTCTGCCCGATCAAGCGCCGAATCGAGCGCGGCCATGGTGCTGCCCATATCCGGGCTTTCATCGCGCACCCAGGCGCGAATGGTCGCCAGCCACACGCCGGCAAGGCCAATGGCCAGCACCCGCGCTTGGCAGCTTTTCGCTTCAATCTCGGCCGCTTCCAGCATCCATCGCATGGCAATACCGACATTAGGCGCCAGCGCCAGCGCAAGTGCAGGATCGCGGCGCATATCTTCGAAAAGCCGCAGAATGCCGGCCCGATGCGGCTGCATGGCATCTAGCCTGCGCATTAGCACATCAAACACGCGGTCCCGCGCCGAACCGCCCTGACCCGGAATGGTGCCGGCCAGCACGGCCTGATCCATGACCCGCCCATGCAGCAACAACAGATCAAGCCGGGTCGGAAAGCGTTCGCGCAAAGTGGCAATATCGGTGCCCGCTTCAGCGGCCAGGTGGCGCATCGTCAGCCCAGGCCAGCCATGCGCGGCAATGACGCGCCAGAGCGCGGCGATCAGGGCTTCGTCGGTGGCGGTTTTGGTCATGGGAAGGATATGGCGTTCAATGCCTATTTCGCCAGGGCCGGCGCTGGCGACGCCGACGGCAGCACATGCTCCCGCCAAGCTTGCTCAAAGGCAGCGGCGGCTTGCGGCCCCTGCAGGAAGGCGGCGGTACAGGTATCGCAGGGCTTCTTTTTTGCCTGTGCCCCCACCAATTCGCGCCGCCAGCCAGCGGCCCTTTGACCAGCAAAGGCCTGAAAGATGCTGCCGTATTCACTCAAATTGCCGATCAGATAATCTTCATGCTCCGGTCGGTCACTGCGGATATGGCAACAGGGCACGATATTGCCCGAAAAGCCGATGATGAAATGTGCGAAGGGGAAGAAACAGGGCGCCGTGCGTTTCGCCGCAGGCGTAATGTCCGGCAGCAAGCCGCCGCGATCTGTCCCATTGCGCATGAAATTGATGGCGCGGGTTTCGATTTCCAGGCGCGGATGCGGCATGGCCGCGATAATGTATTCATTTGATCGTATGGTACGAATACGCGCTGCAATGCCTGCACGCACGGAAATTTCCAGCATGCGGTTGATGGCATAGATATCGGAATACTGGTCATCTTTGCGCATATGGATCGAAATATGCATGTAATTCAGCCCGGCATCTGCCAAGGCTTCAATATACGCCGGGTCTAGATAATCGCCATTGGTGTAGATCATGAGCCTGGCATTGGGCAGTGCTTCTCGTGCTTCCCTAATGCGATCCAGAATAGCACGATCCGCCAGCGGTTCATTGTAGCTGTTCATTACAAAATTTTGGCGGAAGCCGATTTCAGCCAGGTTATCCAGCACCATCCGCCAGACCGGTTCTTCCATGCGCACATTTTCGCCAAGCCGGTCGCCCACCACATTCGGGCAATAGGAACAGCGACGATTGCAATAGGAATGGGTTTCAACCTCCACCCGCCCAACCGTGCTGGCAAAGTATCGTTTCGCCGCCTCGCGGTCCGTGATGGGATTGAAAGCTGCCCGGCCAAGCTGCATCGCCTATTTTCCTTTACCCCGCCAATTCCCGCGCCCGATCCGTCGCCGCATGAATGGCGCGCGACATCGCCTTGGGCCAGGCATCCGGTTCCATCAATACCGCCAAGGCACGTTCCGTGGTGCCTTTCGGGCTGGTCACGGCGCGGCGGAGATCAGCGGCGTCCTGCTCACTCGCCCCCAGCAGCGCACCAGACCCAGCCACAGTAGCGCGCGCCATGCGCCGGGCCAAATCGCGTGGCAGTCCCTGTTCCACGGCAGCGGCTTCCAAAACCTCGGCCAGCAGAAACACATAGGCAGGACCGCCGCCCGAGACCGCCGTGACGGGATTGATATGATCTTCCTGATCCACCCAGGCCACCTCGCCAATCGCGGCCAGCAGCGCATCGGCCAACGCCTTTTGAGCGCCCGTGACGCCTGGCCCGGCAAAGGCCGCTGTGAAGCCCTGGCGGATGGCGGCTGGCGTATTTGGCATGGCGCGCACCACCGCCGTGCCTTCACCAAGCGCGGCCTGCATTGAAGCAATGGAACGCCCGGCCATGATGGACAGAAACAAGGCCCCCTGCCCCGCAAACCGCGCATAGGCGGGCAGGCTGCTCGGCGCTTCCTGCGGTTTGATGGCTGCTACAACCGCGGCGGGGCGGAAATCGGCCGGGATGGCGGCAGCATCCGCCACCACGCGCACACGCCCGGCAAAGGCTGCTACCGCCGGCGCATGGGGTTCCACCACCACAGCGTAAGCAAGGCCCTGTTCCAGCCAGCCGGACAGCATGGCGCCGCCCATCTTGCCGCAGCCAATGAGAAGGATCGGGGGGAGTTTTTCGCTCATGCCCCCAGACTGCCTTTGAAATGAGGCGCGGGCAATCACCCCCGCGCCAGGCGCGTCATGCTTCGCCGATGCAA
>JBILPX010000010.1:0-20993 GCA_044373565.1 Roseomonas sp. | reverse complement strand
GCCCATACCCTCGCCTAAATATTTTGCTGCCGCGTGCGGCGACCGGGCTTTCAGCCCCGCCGCACGACGTAATCCCCCGCCTCAAGCGCCGCGATAATCGCATCCCCTTGGGCCGTGTCGCGCACTTCGATCATCAGTTCCAATTCTGCGCTTTGCACGCTGGGCGCCGCGAAAAGCCGTTGGTGGCTGACTTCGATCACATTGCCGCCGGCGGCTGCCACGCGGGTTGCGATATCGGCCAGCACGCCGGGCCGGTCCGGAATATCCAGGTGCAGGCGCAGGATGCGCCCATCGCGGAGCAGTTCGCGGAGTAGAACGTTGGCCAAGATGCGCGGGTCAATATTCCCGCCGCAGACAATGGTGCCCACGGTCTTGCCCGCGAAGCGTTCCGGGAAGGCCAGGATGGCGGCGAGGCCGGCAGCGCCGGCACCCTCGGCGAGTACCTTGGCGCCTTCGGCGAGCAAGACAATCGCCTGTTCCACCGCGCGTTCCGGCACAACCAGTACTTCGATGCCAAGGTGCTTCAGGATGGCGAACGGCGCCTCCCCCACATCGCGCACCGCGATGCCTTCCGCGATGGTGGGGCCACCGACCTGCACGGGTTTGCCGGCCAGGCGTTGCGCCATGGCGGGGTAGAATTCCACCTCCACCCCGAAAACCGGCATGCCGGGGCGGAGTTCTGCGGCGGCGATGGCCGCACCTGCGCAAAGCCCGCCGCCGCCGATCGGGATTACCAGGGCTTCGATGGCGGGCGCGTCTTCCAGCATTTCAAGTGTGGCGGTGCCTTGGCCGGCGATCACGGCAGCGTCGTCATAGGGGTGGATGAAGACCAGGCCCTCGGCGGCTGCCAGCGCATGGGCATGGGCGGCGGCCTCGGCGAGCGTGGTGCCGTGCAGCACAACCCGCGCCCCCCAGGCTTCCGTGCGTGTGACTTTGGTGGCCGGGGTGAATTTCGGCATGACGATGGTGGCGGCGATGCCGGCGAGTGAGGCATGGCGCGCCACGGCCTGGGCGTGATTGCCGGCGGACATGGCGATGACCCCGGCAGCCCTTTCGCGTGCGGTCAGCAGCGCCAGCCGATTGGCCGCGCCCCTTTCCTTGAAGGCACCTGTGGCCT
This sequence comes from Roseomonas sp., assembly GCA_044373565.1. Lineage (GTDB taxonomy): Bacteria > Pseudomonadota > Alphaproteobacteria > Acetobacterales > Acetobacteraceae > Neoroseomonas. The sequence continues at coordinate 19,876 of JBILPX010000010.1, read as the reverse complement.
GAAGGTTATCCAGCTTCAGGAAAACCCGCGCCCCGGTCGCGCGGGATACCGCTTGGCTTTCAAGCGTTGGGGAACGCAGTACGGCGCCCGAGATACGCTGAGCAGCGGCGCGAATATCGGCCAGGGTAATGGCGCGGCCTTCGGCCTGCGCCGCGCGCATCGGCATGGGGCAGGCCTTGTTTAACTAAAGCGAACGGCGGTGATTTCGACCGAACGGGAACCGCCGGGGGCGGGCACTTCCACCGAATCGCCCACCTTGCGCCCCATCAGCGCCCTGGCAAGGGGTGAGGAGACCGAGATGGACCCGTTCTTCATATCTGCTTCGTATTGGCCAACGATGCGGTAGTTTTTCTCGTCTTCTGATTCTTCGTCAACGATGGTCACATAGGCGCCAAAGCGCACTTGGTCCCCGGTAAGCCTTTTTGAATCAATAACTTCAACGGAAGGGACCACCGATTCCAGCTCCGCGATGCGGCCTTCAATGAAGGATTGGCGTTCGCGCGCCGCGTGGTATTCGGCGTTTTCGGAAAGGTCGCCATGAGCGCGCGCTTCCGCTATCGCCCGAATGATTGCGGGGCGTTCTACCGATTTCAACTGCTTTAGTTCCTCCTCCAAGCGCGCGAGGCCCTCGGCGGTCATTGGGAACTTTTGCACGGCAATACTTCCTTGGCTTCTTTCCGTCCGGCTGGCGCCGGGCGGAAATGATTAAGGGGCCGCTTAGTGCGCCCCCCGTTCACATTCGTTCACCGGGCGCGCACCAAATCTGTATTTGGTCGCATTTTCCGAGTCGCCAAGTGATTCCACTTGGCTTGAAAATGCTCTGCACGCCCCAGTCATCAGAACGATTTCTCAAAATATGCCTGAAGTGGCGTAACATCAAGGGTTCCCGCGCGTAAAGCTGCAATGGCGTGAACGGCGGCCCGGGCGCCGGCCAGGGTGGTGTAATGCGGCACGCCCTGGGTCAGCGCGCTGCGGCGGATATCGAAGCTATCGGAAACCGATTGCCCACCCCCAGTGGTATTGATCACCAGTTGAATGTCGCCGGACTTGATCGCGTCCACGCAATGGGGGCGGCCTTCCAGTACCTTATTCACCACTTCGCAGGCAAAGCCAGCTTCGCGGATGCGGGCAGCCGTGCCGCGCGTGGCCACCACGCGGAAGCCCATTTCGGCAAGGCGGCGGGCAAGGGTAACCGCCGCGCCCTTGTCCGACCCCTTGACGGAGATGAAGGCAGTGCCGGATTCCGGCAGCTTCACCCCGGCGCCGAGCTGGGATTTCAGGAAGGCGCGCTCAAAAGAAACATCAAGACCCATGACTTCCCCGGTGGATTTCATCTCCGGGCCCAGGATCACATCCACATTGGGGAAGCGGTTGAAGGGGAAGACCGCTTCCTTCACCGCGACATGGCGATAAATGGCGTCATCATCCAGTTTGAATTCGGCAAGGCGGGCGCCGGCCATGACGCGTGCGCCGATCTTGGCGACTTCCACCCCGGTCGCCTTGGCGACGAAGGGCACGGTGCGCGATGCGCGAGGATTTACTTCCAGCACATAGATTTCGCCATCCTTCACCGCGTATTGCACATTCATCAGCCCTTGCACTTTCAGCGCGCGGGCCATGGCCACGGTTTCTGCCTTCAATTCAGTGACAATGGCGGGCGGCAGAGAATAGGGCGGCAGGGAACAGGCGGAATCGCCGGAATGAATTCCGGCTTCTTCAATATGTTCCATCACGCCGGCGACATGCACATTGCCATCCTTATCCGCGATGCAATCAACATCCACCTCAATGGCGTCGATCAGATATTGATCAATCAGGATCGGGTTTTCGCCGGATACTTTCACCGCTTCCACGCCAAAGCGCATGAGCTGTTCGCGGTTATAGGCAATTTCCATCGCCCGCCCGCCCAGCACGTAAGAAGGCCGCACCACAACGGGGTAGCCGATGCGTTCAGCAGCCTCGGCTGCTTCTTCAAGCGTGCGCACCGTCTTATTGCGCGGCTGCTTCAGGCCAAGCCCCTTCAGCAATTGCTGGAAGCGTTCACGGTCTTCGGCGATATCAATCGCCTCCGCGCTGGTGCCCAGGATGGGAATGCCCGCCTTGTGCAAAGCCTGGCTGAGCTTGAGCGGCGTCTGCCCGCCATATTGCACAATGCAGCCGAGCAATTCGCCGGATTCCTGTTCCTTGCGGATCAGCGAAATAACATCTTCCGCCGTCAGCGGTTCGAAATAGAGCCGATCTGACGTGTCGTAATCCGTGCTGACCGTCTCAGGGTTACAATTGACCATGATGGTCTCAAAACCCGCTTCCTTCAGCGCGTAAGCCGCATGCACACAGCAATAATCGAATTCAATGCCCTGGCCGATGCGGTTTGGTCCGCCACCCAGGATGATGATTTTCTGCCGCGCGGTGGGGCGGCTTTCGCAAACTGGCGTGCCGAAACCGCCTTCATAGGTGGAATACATATAAGGTGTTTCGGATGCGAATTCCGCCGCGCAGGTATCAATCCGCTTATAGACCGGCATCACGCCAAGCTTGATGCGGAAGGCGGCCACATCAGCTTCGGTGCTGCCGGTGAGCACTGCCAGCCGCTTATCGGCAAAGCCCATGGCCTTGATGCTCCGCAGCGCAGTGGCGTCTCGCGGCAGGCCATTGCTGCGGATATCGGCCTCAATGCGCACCAGTTTTTCAATCTCACGCAGGAACCAGGGGTCGAATTTGCAGGCTTCGTGAATCGCTTCCACGCTCATGCCCGCGCGCATGGCCTGCGCCGCAATCAGAATGCGATCAGGCTGCGGCGTGGCAAGTGCTGCATGGAAAGCCTGTGGGCTGCCATCGCCGGGAATGGGCACTTCATCCAGCCCGGAATATCCAATCTCCAGCCCACGCAGACCCTTTTGCATGGCTTCCGCAAAAGAACGGCCAATGGCCATCGTCTCCCCAACCGATTTCATGGAGGTGGTGAGGGTTGCCGGCGTGCCGGGGAATTTTTCGAAGGTGAAGCGCGGGATTTTCACCACTACATAATCAATGGTGGGCTCAAAACTGGCCGGCGTGACCTTGGTGATGTCATTGGCCAATTCATCGAGCGTATAGCCAACGGCGAGCTTCGCCGCGACCTTGGCGATGGGGAAACCCGTGGCCTTGGACGCCAGCGCGGAAGAACGCGACACGCGCGGGTTCATTTCAATGATCACCATGCGCCCATCGGCCGGGTTAATGCCGAATTGCACATTGGAACCGCCGGTATCCACGCCGATTTCACGCAGACACGCGATGGAAGCATCGCGCATGCGCTGATATTCCTTATCGGTCAGCGTCAGCGCGGGGGCGATGGTGACGGAATCCCCGGTATGCACACCCATCGCATCCAGGTTTTCGATGGAACAGATGATGATGCAATTATCCGCGCAGTCGCGGACCACTTCCATCTCATACTCCTTCCAACCCAGCACGCTTTCTTCCACCAGCACTTCACTGGTCATGGAAGCAGCCAGGCCCGAGGAGACGATTTGTTCGAATTCTTCGCGGTTATAGGCAATGCCGCCACCCGTCCCGCCAAGCGTGAAGGAAGGGCGAATGACACAAGGCAGACCGATGATTTTTAGCGCATCCCAGGCTTCCGGCATGGTGTGCGCGATTTCGCTTTTCGGGCTTTCAATGCCGATTTTGGTCATGGCATTACGGAATTTCTGCCGGTCTTCGGCTTTATCAATCACTTCCGCCTTCGCACCAATCAATTCGCAGCCATATTTTTCCAGAATGCCGGCCTCGGCGAGTTTCAGCGATGTATTCAGCGCAGTCTGTCCGCCCATGGTCGGCAGCAAAGCATCGGGGCGTTCCTTGGCGATGATTTTCTCAACGATTTCGACCGTGATGGGTTCGATATAGGTGGCATCCGCCAGCCCCGGATCCGTCATGATCGTGGCCGGGTTGGAATTCACCAAAATCACCCGATAGCCCTCAGCGCGGAGCGCCTTGCAGGCTTGCGCGCCGGAATAATCGAATTCGCAGGCCTGGCCGATGACGATCGGCCCGGCGCCGATGATCATGATGGATTTGATGTCAGTGCGCTTCGGCATGGTTCAGGGCCTTGGGTTTTGCAGCAGGGTGAGAGGGGGGTTCATGCGCGGCTTTCGGTGGCGAGCTTGATCGCGATTAACGCCAAAGCCCCGCCCAAAATCCACCGCTGTGCGGCCATCCAAATGGGGTTTTCGCTGAGGAAGCGCGAAACCCCGGCGGCGCCGTAAATCAACAAGCCATCGAAGATGATGGCGATGGCGATTTGCACCGCGCCAAGCGTGATGCTTTGCAGAAAAACATCGCCAAGCGCGGGGTCAATGAAGGGTGGCAGCACGGCCACATAGAAAATCGCGACTTTCGGATTGAGCGCGGCGGTGGCGAAGCCAACACCAAACAGGCGCGATGCTGGTTCTCGTGGCATGGGGCGTGCGGTGAAAATCGGCTGCCCACCGGGGCGGAGGCATTGCCAGGCGAGGAAGGCCAGATAAGCCGCGCCACCAATGCGCAACACATCCCAGGCATAGGGAATGGCGAAAAGCGCCGCCGTAATGCCCGCTGCGGCGCAGAGCATGATGAACAGAGAACCGCATTGGCAGCCGATCAGCGAAATCATGCCAGCGCCAATACCCTGCGCGAGAGAACGCGAGACAAGATACAACATATTCGGCCCCGGCGTCGCCGCGAGGCCGAGCGAAAGTGCAGCGAAGATCAGCAGGGTTTCGAGGGTGGGCATGTCACCCCTGCACCGAATACCCACCATCCACCGGGATCGCGACCCCGGTGATGAAGGCCGCGGCATCGGAAGCGAGGAAGGCTGCCACCCCCTCAAAATCCCCAGGCTCGCCCCAGCGCTTGGAAGGTGTGCGCGCCAGCACATTATCGTTCAGCCCGGCCATATCCTGCCGCGCCTTGCGCGTCAGGTCCGTATCAATCCAGCCGGGCAGGATCACATTCACCGTAATGCCATCCGCGGCCCAGGCGACGGCGGTGGATTTCGTCATCTGCACCACCCCGCCCTTGGATGCGCCGTAAGCGACATGCAAAGGCAGGCCAAAGATGGACAGCATGGACCCGTTATTGATCACGCGCCCGCAGCCATGCGCCTTCAAATATGGATAAGCCGCTTGGGATGCCAACATGCCGCTGGTCAGGTTGGTGTTGATGATGGTGTGCCAGTCTTCCAGCTTATAAGTCTCAGGCCGGTTGCGGATATTGGTGCCGGCATTATTCACCAGAATATCCAAACGGCCGCAGCGCTTGGCGGTTTCTTCCACCATCGCCGTAATCGAAGCTGGGTCGGTCACATCCACTGCGATGCTTTCTGCCTTGGCGCCAAGGGCGCGGAGCCCCGCCACTGCGGCTTCATTCTTCGCGGCATTGCGGCCGGCTACCATGACGGTCGCACCCGCTTTCGCAAGGCCCGTCGCCATGCCAAGGCCAATGCCACCATTGCCGCCGGTTACCAGCGCAACGCGGCCGGTCAGATCAAACATCTTGTTCATGCCTTGGCCCTTTCGATCATTTCAACGAAGCGATGGAACAAATAATGGCTGTCCGATGGCCCGGGGCTCGCTTCCGGGTGGTATTGCACGGAAAAGGCCGGGCGATCTGTCGCCGCGACACCTTCATTCGTGCCATCGAACAGAGAAATATGCGTGACCTTCGCATTGCCCGGCAGGCTTTCCGGGTCCACCGCAAAGCCGTGATTCTGGCTGGTGATTTCCACCTTGCCGGTAGTGAGGTCCTTCACCGGCTGATTGGCGCCACGATGCCCGCGCGCCAGCTTGAAGGTGCGCGCGCCAAGCGCCAGCGACAGCAATTGATGCCCCAAACAAATGCCGAAAATCGGCAGCTTTTTGTCGAGCACGGCGCGAATGGCGGGCACCGCGTAAGTACCCGTCGCCGCCGGGTCGCCAGGGCCATTGGATAGGAAAACACCATCGGGATTTTGCGCGAAGATATCCTCCGCTGAGGCGGTGGCGGGCAGCACCACCACATCACAACCGACAGAGGCCAAGCAGCGCAGGATATTGCGCTTCGCGCCGTAATCCATGGCAACCACGCGGTATTTTGGGGCGGTTTGGCGGCCAAAGCCGGTGGGCCAGGCCCATTCGGTTTCATCCCAGCGATAGCTCTGCCGGCAGGTGACATCCTTGGCGAGGTCCATGCCTTCCAGCCCCGGCCAGCCAGCCGCTTCGGCGCGGAGTGCTTGCAGGTCGAAGCGGCCATCCGCGCGGTGGCACAAAACGCCATTCGGCGCGCCACCATCGCGGATGCGCGCGGTCAGCGCGCGGGTATCAATGCCGGCCAAGCCTGGGACACCATGCGAAACGAGCCAGGCGTGAAGATGCCGCGCGGCGCGGTAATTGGCAGGTTCCGTCACATCCTGCTTCACAATCAGCCCGCGCGCGGCCGGCGTCAGCGCTTCGATATCTTCCTGATTCGTGCCGACATTGCCGATATGGGGGAAGGTGAAGGTGATGATCTGCCCGGCATAGGAAGGATCGGTCAGGGTTTCCTGATAGCCGGTCATGCCCGTGTTGAAGCAAATTTCGGCCACCGCCTTGCCCTCTGCCCCGAAGCCGCGGCCCCAAAAGACGCTGCCATCAGCCAGGACAAGGCAGGCGGTGGCGCCGGGCGGGACGGTATCAGCCATGGGAAGGGGCTCCGGTTTTGGGGTCTCGGTGGAGGGCGTGCCGGTCATATCGGCCAAACTCAGGCCAGTGGCGGCCAGCATGGCGGGCCAGTGTTTGGCGGGAATGGCCTTGGATTGGCGCCACTTCCGGATGGCTTCCGTGCCAACGCCACAGCGTTCAGCCGCGGCTTCAGCCCCGCCCAAAAGGGCGATGATCTCTTCAACACTGCGCATGCCGGGTTTATCCGGGAAAAAACTTCCCAAAGCAAGGGAAAAGTAGGAGCTGGGAAAATTTCTCCCGCGATGCAGCAAAACGGGACCGCGCCGGTGGTGAGAATTCTCAGAAATGACTTTAGAGCATGTCCCAGTGAAGCAGGTGCGATGCGCGGCGAAAGTGTAGCGACGCTGGGGATTCCACGTTCATGGCGCAGTCAGGAAATCCCGAATGGCGCTGATCTGATCAGCCGCCATCAGCGCCGGCGCATGGCCGGCATCGGCAATTTCAATCAGCCGCGCGCTTGGCTTGTGCGCCATTTCTGCCGCGACTTCAGCGGGCAGGACATCACTGGTGGCGCCGCGCAGGATCAGCACCGGAATGGTAATCGCTGCCCAAAATAGCGAAAGATCAATATCCGCCACATCGCCCACACTGAAGGCATGCGTGATCGCGGGATCATAATGCAGTTGCAGGGCGCCTGAGGGGTCCTTGCGGGCAGAGGTTTCCGCCAAATGCCGCCATTCGGCATCGCTAAGGTTTCCGAAGGGCGCATGTACCTTGCGCAAATGCGCCTCAAGCGCGGCGATATCGGGAAAGGCCTGCGCGGGCTGATTGATGTAATCGCGAATGCGGGCTAGCGCGGCGGCTGGAACGACGGCGCCGATATCATTCAGCACCATGCGCCGGATCGCATTGCCAGGAGTGGCGGCAATACCCATGCCGCAAAGGCCGCCCAGTGACGTGCCGACCCAATCTACCGGCCCATCCATCCGCGCCAGCAAATGCGCCAGAGCCTGGGAATAGATCGGCGGCTGATACAGCGCTGGATTTGGCAACCAATCAGATGCACCACGCCCCGGCAAATCAGGGCAGAAAACCCGACGCCCGGCAGCGGCGAGCGCGCGTGCCAGCGCATCAAAATCTCGCCCGGACCGAGTCAGCCCATGCACGCAAATCACGGGCGCGCCATCAAGCGGCCCCCATTCCAGCCAGCGTAGCGTGAAAAACCCCGCGGGCGAAAGCCAGCGCAGCGCGCCAGGTCGCGCATCAGCGGGGATCGGCGTCACAGGATGCCCTTTTCCTTAAGTGTGGCGATGTCAGACGCGCTCATTTTCAGCACGGAAGCCAGCACATCTTCCGTGTGTTCGCCAAGCATGGGCGGCGCGCTGCGATAGCTGGGCGGAGTCGCGGAAAGCTTCACGGGATTAGCGATGACCTTCACCGTCTCACCACTGCCATGCGCCATTTCCACCACCATTTCGCGCGCTTGCACATGCGGGTCTGCGAAAACCTGTTCCAGCGTATTGATGGGGCCGCAGCCGATTTTGAGCGCTTCCAGCGCATCAATCCATTCCGCCGTGGTTTTGGATTTCATCACGGGGGTCAGCGTATCCGTCACCAATTGGCGATTTTGCACGCGAATGGGGTTGGTCGCGAAGCGTGGGTCGGCCAGCAAAGCTTCCTGGCCGAAAGCCTTGCAGAAGCGTTCAAAAGTCGGGTCATTGCCAACCGCGAGAATGAGATAGCCATCCTTGGTCGGGAATTCCTGATACGGCGCGATATTGGGGTGCTGATTGCCAAGCCGTGCGGGGTTTTCGCCCGTCGCCAGATAATTCATGCCTTGATTGGCGAGCCACGCCACATGCGTGTCCAACATGCCAATATCAATCTGCTGGCCTTGGCCTGTGCTGTTGCGATGGTTCACGGCGGCCAGAATACCAATGCAGCCATAAAGCCCCGCGAAAAGATCCGCGACCGGCACGCCCACTTTTTGCGGCGATCCATTAGGTTCACCCGTGAGCGACATGACACCGCCCATGGCCTGGATCAGCGCATCATAACCCGGGCGCGGCGCGTAAGGCCCGGTCTGTCCGAAGCCGGTGATCGAACAATAGATCAGGCGGGGATGGGTCTTGGCCAATTGCTCATAGCCCAGGCCGTATTTCGCCAGCGCGCCGACCTTGAAATTCTCGACCAGGATATCGCAATGCTCAAGCAACTTATGGATGATCGCCTGGCCTTCCGGCTTCGCGATATCAAGTGTCACGGATTTCTTGTTGCGATTGACGCCGACGAAATAGGCGCTTTCCTTCGTATTCGGCACGAAGGGCGGCGCGAAGCCGCGCGTATCATCGCCCGCTTCCGGGCGTTCAATCTTGATCACTTCGGCGCCCAAATCGCCCAGCATCTGCGTGCAGGTGGGGCCGGCTAGAACGCGTGTCAGATCAAGCACACGCAAACCAGATAGGGGACCAATGGGGGCAGGCATAACACTCTTCCTCTCAACAACCTAAGCGACGCCTTCAGGCGCCCTTCTTCACGCTCCGTACCGCTGATGCCAGCGCCGCAACCTGATCCAGCACCTTCTGCGCCGTGCCAGGCTTGGCGCGGCCTTCGGCATCCAGATCGGCGGCCAGCACATCAATGAGCGCCGAAGCCACCACCGCACCATCGGCAATCCGCGCGGCTTCCGCTGCCTGTTCTGGTGTGCGCACGCCAAAGCCAATCGCGATCGGCAGCTTGGTGTGTTTGCGGATGCGCGGAATAGCCTCGGCCAATTCAGCGCCGGTCGCGCTGCGTGTGCCGGTGATGCCGGTGATGGCGACGTAATAGATGAAGCCAGATGTCGCGGCCAAAACCTTGATCATGCGTGCATCATCTGTGGTTGGCGCGATCAGGCGGATCATATCAAGCCCGGCGGCACGCGCTTGGGGTTCGATTTCATCCGCTTCTTCCGGCGGCACATCCACAATGATCAGTCCATCCACGCCCGCCGCAGCCGCATCGGCGCAGAAATTCGCGCCATAGGACAGGATGGGATTGTAATAACCCATCAGGATGATCGGCGTTGCCGCATCCCCGGCGCGAAATTCGCGCACCATTTGCAGCGTGCCGGCAAGCGTCGCGCCCGCCTTCAGCCCGCGCTGGCCGGCGCGCTGCACAGTTGGGCCATCGGCCATGGGGTCCGTGAAGGGGCAGCCGATTTCAATCAAATCCGCGCCGGCGCCTGGAAAGCCGCGCAGGATTTCCATGGAAGTGGCACGGTCAGGATCGAAAGCCTCCAGAAACGGTATCAAGGCGCCGCGCCCTTCGGCGCGAAGGGCCGCGAAACGCGCGGCGATACGGGGAGTTCCTGTCATGACACTCACATCGAAACGCCAAGGGCGCGCGCCACGGTGAAGATATCCTTATCGCCACGGCCGCACATATTCATGATGATCAGCTTATCCTTGGGCATGCTGGGCGCTATCTTGATCACATGCGCCAGCGCATGGGCTGGTTCCAAAGCCGGGATGATGCCTTCCATTTTGGAGCATAATTGGAAGGCCGATAGCGCCTCATCATCCGTGGCACTCGTGTACTCAACGCGCTTGATGTCATGCAGCCAGGAGTGTTCGGGGCCTACACCAGGATAATCCAGGCCGGCGCTGATCGAATGCGCTTCCAGTATCTGGCCGAATTCATCCTGCAACAAATAGGTGCGATTGCCATGCAAAACGCCGGGGCGGCCCTTCGTGAGTGACGCCGCGTGTTCGTCCGTATCCACGCCTTTGCCAGCGGCTTCCACGCCATGCATCGCAACGCTGGCGTCATCCAGGAAGGGGTAGAACAGCCCCATGGCGTTGGAACCGCCGCCAATCGCTGCCACCAGCAAATCCGGCAGGCGCCCTTCGGCGGCCATCATTTGCTCGCGCGCTTCCGTGCCAATGACGGATTGGAAATCGCGCACCATCATCGGGAAGGGATGCGGGCCGGCGACCGTGCCGATGCAGTAATAGGTATCGTGCACATTAGCGACCCAATCACGCAGCCCTTCATTCATCGCATCCTTCAGCGTCGCAGCGCCGGAGGTGACGGGCACAACCTCTGCCCCCAGCAGCTTCATGCGAAACACGTTCGGCTGCTGGCGTTCCACATCGGTGGCGCCCATAAACACGGTGCAAGGCAGGTCGAACAATGCACAGGCCGTCGCGGTGGCAACGCCATGCTGCCCGGCGCCGGTTTCCGCGATGATGCGCGTTTTGCCCATGCGCTTCGCCAGCATGATCTGCCCCAGCACCGCATTGATCTTATGCGCGCCGGTATGGTTCAGCTCATCACGTTTGAAATAGATTTTCGCACCGCCGAGCTTTTGCGTCAGGCGCTCGGCCAACCAAAGCGGGCTAGGCCTGCCCACATAATGGGTCAGCAAGCGCCGCCATTCATTCATGAAGGCAGGGTCGTGCTTCGCTTCCTCATAGGCTTTTTCAACCTCAAGGATCAGCGGCATCAGCGTTTCAGCAACGAAACGCCCACCATAAGGGCCGAAGCGTCCACGGGCGTCAGGCCCCTGGCGGAGCGAATTGGGCAGGGGCTTGTTCAAGGCAGTCTCTCAGTTGCGCGTTTGACTGCCTGTTTAGTCCAGAACCCGCCAGGGTCAAACCCGGCGGGTGCCGCGCGCCTATTCCAGCCGCGCGGCCTCATCAAAGGAAAGCCGAGGGCTGCGGGGGAACAGGCCGGCAGGGTCGCCATAGCCCAGATTGACCAGGAAATTGGACTTCCAGCCGGTACCCATCAGGAACAGCTCATCCACCTTGGCATTGTCGAAGCCACTCATGGCGCCGACATCCAAGCCCACCGCCCGCGCCGCCAGCATCAGATACGCACCCTGCAGCGAGCCATTCCGAAACGCGGTCTTTTCCGCGAATTCCGGGCTGGAGGTGAACCAGGGCTTCGCATCCGCATGCGGGAAAAGTTGGCCGAGCTTGTCGTAGAAATAGCTGTCGTAGCAGACAATGGCCGTAACCGGCGCGGTCATGGTTTTCTCGGTATTCCCCGCCGAAAGCGCTTCCTTGAGCTTCGCTTTGCCTTCCGACGTGCGCACAAACACGAAGCGCGCGGGTGAGGAATTGGCTGAGGTCGGGCCCCATTTCAGCAGATCGTAAAGCTCATGTAGCTTGGCATCCGGCACGGGCCGATCCTGCCACTTGTTCTGGGTGCGCGCGGCGCGGAAAAGCTGATCAAGCGCCTGATCATCAAGGGGCGCGGCGGTTTCGGACATGGTTTGGCTCCGTCAGGGCAGTGAAAACAGAGGGGGTCTATAGCGTCAGGCTTCCACCTGCTCCACCGCCACCACTTCCGGCACGTAATGGCGCAGCATGTTTTCCACGCCATGCTTCAGCGTGGCGCGGGAAGATGGGCAGCCGGAACAGGCACCCTGCATGCGCAGCCGCACAATGCCATCCCGGAAGCCACGAAACACGATATCGCCGCCATCGCTGGCAACTGCCGGGCGCACGCGGGTATCCAGCAATTCCTTGATTTGCGCCACGATTTCCTGATCGGCTGGCTCAAAATCCTCGGCATGTTCTTCGGCTGCGGCACCTTCCAGAATGGGCAAGCCGGCCAAATAATGTTCCATGATGGCGCCCAGCACTTGCGGGCGCAGCGTCTGCCAATCTGTGTCAAGCGTCTTGGTCACGGTCACGAAATCCGAGCCAAAAAAGACCCGCGCGACCTCGCCAAGGCCAAAAAGCCGCTCAGCCAGCGGGGAACGACCTGTGGCTTCCTCGACGCTGGTGAAATCCGCCGTGCCGCGATCACCCAATACTTCGCGGCCTGGCAGGAATTTCAGCGTGGCGGGGTTCGGGGTGGCTTCGGTTTCGATGAACATGGCTTGGCCCTTTGGGTAGGAGGGGGTTTCCGGACCTATGTGGTCCTTTTTCCCCCGAAAGGCAACAGGCGGGGCGCGATCTCAGGTGCCGCAGAAGGTGGCCAACACGCGTTCTTCGGGCTTGGGCGGGCTGGCGAATGCCGCGTGCTCTGGCTGATCCTCAAAGGGCCGCGCCAGGACTGCCATCAGCGCCTCAAAGGGGTGGAAATCATCGCGGTCCTCGGCGGCGCGGATAGCGGCTTCGACCAAATGGTTGCGCGGGATGAAGGCCGGGTTGCTGGCGCGCATCAGGCGCGCGGGGTTTTCTTCGCGCGTCAGGCGCGCGCGCCAACCCTCCGCCCAGGAATCAAACGCTGCCGGGTCGGTGAATTGCGCGCGGGCTGCCCCCGCATCACCTGCCGCCGCATGCGCCAAGGCGCGAAAACTCAGGGTGAAATCAGCGCCCTGTTCCGCCATACGGCGGAGCAAATCCTCGATCAGCGCGGTATCTTCCGGCATGCGCTCCGCAATGCCGATCTTGCGCGCAAAGCCATCGAAATAGGCGGCTTCAAAGGCAGGGGCGAAGGCGCCAAGGGCGGCTTGGGCAAGTTCCAGCGCGGCTTCTTCCTGTTCTGCCAGAAGCGGCAGCAGCGCTTCCGCAAGCCGCGCCAGATTCCACTGCGCCATGCGTGGCTGATTGGCATAGGCATAGCGCCCGCCATGATCAATGGAGCTCAATACCGTCGCGGGATCATAGGCATCCATGAAGGCGCAGGGGCCGTAATCAATCGTCTCACCGCTGATGGTCATATTGTCGGTATTCATCACGCCATGGATGAAGCCGATATGCAGCCAGGTCGCGATCAGCTTCGCCTGGCGCGCAATCACGCCTGACAGCAGCGCAACATAGGGGTTTTCCGCCTGAGCCGCCGCAGGATCATGCCGTGCAATGGCGAAATCCGCGAGCAGTTTCAGCGCTTCCTGATCTTCCTGCGCGGCGAAATATTGAAAGCTGCCGACACGAATATGGCTGGCCGCCACGCGCGTCAGCACCGCGCCCGGTTGCAGTTTTTCGCGCAGCACCGCCTCACCCGTCATCGCCACCGCCAGCGCGCGCGTGGTCGGCACGCCAAGCGCTGCCATGGCTTCGCTGATGATGGCTTCACGCAGCATCGGCCCCAGCACGGCGCGGCCATCTCCACCACGAGAGAAGGGCGTGCGCCCGCTGCCCTTCAGATGGATATCGCGCCGCTGCCCGTCACGACCAATCACCTCACCCAATAGCAGAGCACGACCATCGCCAAGCCTTGGACTAAAACCGCCGAATTGATGGCCGGCATAGGCCATGGCGAGCGGCTCCGCGCCATCCGGCACAAGATTGCCAGCGAAAATCGCGGCCCCCTCGGCGCCTGCAAGCACCGCTGCATCAAGCCCCAGCGCTTCGGCAAGCGGCGCGTTGAAAAACACCAGCCGAGGCGCCGCCACGGCAATGGGCGCCTGCCGGATGTAAAAACGCGCCGGCAGGCGGGCATAGCTATTGTCGAAGGAAAAGCGCGTGCTCATCCCAAGCGCGGCATGGGGTTGGCGATGGGCATGGCCATTTTCGTCTTGCCGAGCGCATTCCAACCACGATCATATTGCGGGGGCGTGGGCACCGCTTCCGTGCGACCAAGCTCGGCTGCCGCATGCAAGGGCCAATAGGGGTCGCGCAGCAGCACGCGCGCCAGATAAATCCAATCCGCATGGCCTTCATCCAGAATGGCCTGCGCCTGCTTTGCTTCCGTAATCAGGCCAACCGCGGCGGTGACGATGCCGGCACCCTTCTTCACCTCTGCCGCACCTGGCACCTGATAGCCAGGCCCAAGCGGGATTTGCTGGCGAGGATCATTGCCGCCGGAAGACACATCGATGAAATCCACGCCAATCGCCTTGAAGCGGCGCGATAGTTCCACGGTTTCTTCGGTGGTCCAGCCACCCGCGACCCAATCCGTGTGGGAAACACGCACACCAAGCACGGCATCGGATGGCATGGCGGCGCGCATGGCGGCGGCGATTTCAAGCGGCAGGCGCGCGCGGCCTTCGAAATCTCCGCCCCAACGGTCATTGCGCTTATTGGTCAGCGGGCTCAGGAATTGATGCAGCAAATAGCCATGCGCGGCATGCAATTCGATCAGCCGGTAACCTGCTTTGATGGAACGCTTGGTGGCGGCGACGAAGGCTTCGATGGACGCAGAAATATCTGCTTCCGTCATGGCGCGTGGCGGGATGAAATCGCCAAAGGCCTCAGCGGAGGGGCCAAGGGTTTCCCAGGATGGGTCCGCCGGGCCTGGTAGCCAAGCCTGCTTGCGGGAAGCCTTGCGCCCGGCATGCGCCAATTGAATGGCGGGCACGGTGCCGAGTGCCGCAAGTGCCGATGCCAATTGCGTGTGGCTCGCCAGATGCGCGTCAGACCAAATGCCGACATCGCCGGGGCTGATCCGCCCTTCCGCGGTCACGGCGGTGGCTTCCACCATCACCATGCCCGCGCCCCCGGAAGCGCGCGCGCCCAGATGCACCAGATGCCATTCGGTTGGAATGCCATCATCATGGCAGGAATACTGGCACATGGGCGCCACGCCGATGCGATTAGAGAAAGTGACGCCGCGCAGCGTCAGGGGGGAAAAGAGATCGGTCACGGGCGGGAAGCCTCCGGGTTGGGCAGGGCGGTCCAGGGCGGCAGCCGCCCCAGACGGTTTTCGAATATGGCGAACCATTGCGGCGCGCCAGGGGGGGCGGGCAGCAAAATGCCGCGCCGGTCGGTCGGGAAGCGCGCCATCGTCACCGCATCCTGAATATTGCCGCCAATGGCTTCCACCATGCCGTGATGGTTGCGGATGACAATATCGCAATGCATGGGCCGGAACCGCCCTTGATCCCCGGCGCGGTCCTGCCAATGGGCCAGCGGCGAGCGTGAACGATCGGCACAGAGCAAATCCCCCGGCGCGGCCACACGATCCCTGACCCGATGCGGGATGAAGGGTGCCTGATGCGGGAATTCCCGCGCATCGGCGACCATGCCATCAATGCTGGTGCCATGCGCGGCAGAGGGCGTGAACTCCCGTGCATCAATCCCGGCGGTCTGCATCACAAAGGAAATGAAGGCGGCGGACCAGGCATCTTGTTGCCATTGCCCTTCATACCCCGCACGAAATAGCGCGCGATTGCGTGTGATGATGTCGCGCCCTTCCGGCACTGCCCGCCAATAGGCTTGCAGACGCGGGAAGCCGGTAGGGTCCGATTCCTGCGCTGGCCCCGGCTGTCGGTCTGAAACCTGCCGCCCCCATTCTTCCCATTCCGCGATGGCGATGCGGAGCATTCTTTCGCGCGCAAGCGGCGGGTAGGAAAGTGGCGCTTCCCTTGGAGCGGACGGCGCCACGGCGCAGGCCGCGAGCAGCACGGTCAGCAGTAATGCCAGATAAAGCCGAGCCTTGAGCATGCTTGCCTTCAAGCCTTATCCAGCGTGGCGAAGGCTTCCTGCGCGATATTCAGCGCCTTCAGCATGAAGGCGAAGCCGTTATACGGCCCGCCCTGGATCAGCGCTTCAATGATATCACCTCGGCTGGCCCCGATATTGAGCGCGGAGAGAATGAATTTGCGCAACAAAATATCGTGATCCAGGGCCGCGAAGGACGCTACGGCGCATAATGCGCGCAGCCGCCGATCAAGCCCTGGCCGATCCCAGATCTCGCCATAGCAATACTGCACCACCAGCGGATAAATGCTGCCCGTGGCGGGATTATCCGGCGCGGCATGGCCTTCATGCCGGCGTTCCGCATGCAGCGCGCCTTGCAGGTCTCGGCCACGTTCCATCAGCGTTTCCAGCGAATCAGCGCGCGATGCTTCGGCTTCAAGCGTGATGCCGTGCTCGGCAAAGACCGCCAACGCCGTTTCCAGTGCGGTTTCCGATGCCGCGAAGCCCCGATAAATGCCGATCTGGATCAGGATTTCCACAATGGCGCGCGGCGTGAGGCCAAGCTTCAAGGCAGCCGCAACGTGGCGGCGCAACTGCGCCTGGTTTTGCACGGAACAAAGCACGGCAAGCGTCACCGCCATGCGTTCCTGGCGGGACAGGCCGGGGCGGTTCCAGATATTGCCATAGACAAGTTCGGCCATCAGATCGCCAAAGCCAAGCGCATCATTGGCCAGCGCGGCTTCGCCCGCCCCGAAAATCTCAGCGCGTAGCGCGGTGCCGCTGCGGTTCAAATCAGCGCGTTGTGTCATGGCCTAACCCTTTTGCTGCGGGGGCAAGCTAACGCCCCCCATGGATCAATCAAGCGCCGGGGGCCTTCCCCTTCGCGCCCGGGCGGTCCACATGAGAGCCATGTTACGCCGCGCCCTGCTTGCCGCCCCGCTTTTGCTGCCGCTCCCCGCCCTGGCCCAGCCCCGGGCGGCTGCGCTTTCCGACCGTGACCGACGCGATATCGCGGCTGTCGAGGCCTATTTGAACCGGCTGACCACGCTGCGCGCCCGGTTTCTGCAAATTGCGCAGAATGGCGCGTCCGCGCAGGGCTGGGCCTATATCTCCCGCCCCGGGCGGATGCGGTTTGATTATGACCCGCCAGAACCGCTGTTGTTGGTGGCGGATGGCAACCAATTCCTGCTCTATGACCGGGAATTGAAGGCGCCGACCACGCTGCCCACCAGCGCCACACCGCTTGGGATGCTGCTGCGCCCGGAAATCCGGCTTTCCGGCGATGTCACCATCAGCCGCATCCAGCGCGATGGCGGGTTTCTGCGCCTTACCCTGTTCCGCACCAATGACCCGCGTGAGGGTTCCCTGACACTGGTGTTCCAGCCAGAGCCCCTGGAATTGCGCCAATGGGCCGTGCTGGATGCCCAGGGGCGCGAAACCCGCGTGACGCTCACGCAGGTTGAAACCGGGATGCCGCTGAATGCGCGCATGTTCCAGTTCAACCATCCGCAGTTTTTTGAACCCGGCGGGGCTGGGGGAAGGTAAGCAGGGCTGGTTTGCCGCCCTGCCGCCCGCGTGCTACCGCCCCGGCCAAATAAGCGGCCCGGGCCGCCCCCGTTTCGAAAGGCTTTGTCATGTCCGAACAATCCGCCGCCCAGCCCGTGAATGGCCCCGGGCAGATGGCGCCCAGCCCCATCACGCTCAATCTGCAATACACCAAGGATCTGTCCTTCGAAGTGCCGGGCGCGCCGCAGATTTTCATCAATCTACGCGAAGCGCCCAAGGTTGACATTGCATTGGATGTCCAGGCCCGCCGTCTGCAGGAAGGCCAGGAGAATTTCGAGGTCACGCTGCAAATCCGCTGTGAGGCGAAGCTGGGCGGCGATACCCCCGCCTTCATCGCCGAACTGGTCTATTGCGGCATTTTCACCGTGAATGGCATCGCGCCCGAGATGCTGGAACCCGTGCTGCTGGTGGAATGCCCGCGCCTGTTGTTCCCCTTCGCGCGCAATATCCTGGCCGATGTGACACGTGATGGCGGCTTCCCGCCCGTGCTACTGGCGCCGATTGATTTCGTCGCCCTTTGGCAGAATCGCCGCGCGCAGCAGCAGGTGGCCGCCGCCCCTGCCCAAGGAAATGCCTGAATCCCGCGCCTGGGGGCGAAAAAACGCTCCCCAGGCCGCTTTGAACCCTTGACCCCCAGCCGGCGCATGTCATGTGCGGGCGTATGGATCAGATGATGCCCGCATCGCCGCGCCGCCAGCGCCTGGCAATTGTGCTGTTCAACCTCGGCGGCCCCGATGCGCCGGAAAGCGTGCGGCCATTCCTGGTCAATTTGTTCACGGACCCCGCCATTCTGCGCGTGCCGGGCTTCATCCGCCCCTGGCTTGGCAAGCTGATCGCCTGGCGCCGCACCAAGCCGGCGCAGGAAAACTATGCCGTGCTGGGTGGCCGTTCGCCGCTCCGGGAACTGACGGAAGAACAGGCGAGCAGCCTGGAAGCCGCCCTGGCTCATGAACCGGGCACGGAAACCCGCTGCTTTGTGGCCATGCGCTATTGGCACCCGATGAGTGATGAATGCGCCCGCGCCGTGAAGGAATGGGCGCCGGATCGCATTCTGCTGGTGCCGCTTTATCCGCAATTCTCCACGACAACCACGGGATCAAGCCTGGTTGCCTGGCAGGAAGCTGCGCGTAAGATCGGGATGGATGTGCCGACCACGGCGCTCTGTTGCTGGCATTCGGATCAGGCCTTTGCGGCGGCCACTGCGCGGCTGGTGCGTGAAGCCTATGCCAAGGCGCGCGCGGAATTGCCGGCGGAAGTACCGCTGCGCGTGTTGTTTTCTGCCCATGGCCTGCCGGAATCCATTGTGAAGTCGGGTGACCCCTATCAATGGCAGGTGGAACAGACGGTCGCTGCCGTCGTCGCTGAATTGGCGATGCCGGAACTTGACCACATTGTCTGCTATCAATCCCGCGTGACGCCGCAGGTCTGGATCGGCCCTTCTACGGAAGGCGAGATTGAGCGCGCAGCGAAAGAAAAAACCGCGATCCTGATCTGCCCCATCGCCTTTGTGTCGGAGCATTCCGAAACCCTGGTGGAATTGGATGTGGAATATCGGGAAGAAGCCGAGCATCTCGGCATCCCCGGCTATTTCCGCGTGCCGGCGCAGAATAGTGATCCGGCTTTCATCGCATCCTTGGCGGGGCTCGTGCGCGGTGCGCTGCAATCCGGGCGCAGCCTGTGTTCCTTCGCCGGCGGGCGGCAATGCCCGAAGCAGCATCGTGATTGCCCGCATGAGAAGCTGCGCGTCGAAAATGTGGCGCGCGCCAAAGCCGAGGCATGAAACGCCCCGCCGCCATTCTGTTTGATTGCGATGGCGTCTTGGCCGATACCGAATTGGTCGTGAATAGCATCGTCGCGGAGGAAATGACTCTGCGCGGCTGGCCCATGACGGCAGCGGAAGCGCGGGAGACATTTTTGGGTATGGCACTGCCCGATATGCTGCCGCGTATTGAAGCGCGCGTTGGGCTGCTGCCGCCCGAATGGGGGCAGGAAATCTCCACCCTGATCGCGCGGCGCATGGCGGAAGAAACACTCGCTATTCCAGGTGCGGTGGAGGCGGTGCGTGCCTTTGCCGCCGCAGGTGTGGCGGTGGCGGTTGCTTCCAATTCCGCGCGTTTTGAATTGGCCGCGAAGATGCGGAGCCTGGGTCTGGCGCAGATTTTCGCCGGGCGGGTATTTTCCTATGAGGATGTGCCGCGCCCCAAGCCCTGGCCGGATATGTACCTGGCCGCCGCTGCCGCGTGCGGCGCGGCGCCGCAGGATTGCGTGGTGATTGAAGATAGCGTGCCCGGCGTGCGCGCGGGGCGAGCGGCTGGTTGCCGCGTGATGGGCTTCTGCCATGAAAGCCCTGCT
>JBILPX010000182.1:0-6459 GCA_044373565.1 Roseomonas sp. | reverse complement strand
CATGCCTATGCGGCCGGCTTTGCCGGCGTAGCGCTTGGTATTTGCCGCGGCACACTTGATGCCTTCATCAAGCTGGCGTCAGACAAAACCCCGGCTGCCTCCACACGCCCGATGCGCGACAGCCATGTCATTCAAAGCCTGGTGGCGCGTTCCGAAGCGCGTTGGCGTTCCGCGCGTAGCCTTTTGTTAGAAACGCTACGTGAATGCTGGCAGCGTGCGGAAGCCGGTCTTGAAATGACGAATGATGAGCGGGTTTCCATTCGCCTTGCTTCCACCTTCGCGATCCAGACGTCCCGTGAAGTGGTGGAAACCGTCTATCAGGAAGCCGGCTCTACGGCGATTTTCGAAGATAATCCCTTTGAGCGGCGCTTCCGCGACATTCATGCGGTTAGCCAACAGGTGCAAGGCCGCAGCGCGCATTTTGAAGCGGTGGGCCAGCATCTGCTAGGCCAGACGCCACATGCGCGTTTCCTGTGAGGGACCAGAACTGAAGTTGGCACTCGCGGAAAGGCTAACGCCCGCCAAAGGCGGGCGCGAGCCCGAATGGGCGACGCCGCTTATGCGGCGAAGCCAAGCGCGCGGAGGCGCGCGCCGGCGTTGGAGCATTTTCAAGCCAAGCGTAATCGCTTGGCGGCTCGGAAAATGCGATCAAACAAATGGCACTAAGGGCGGATCGGCAACGATCCGCGTCATTATATAGCGGAGGAAAACATCATGGGCTTACAAGGTCTGAACCACTACACGCTTCGTCCGGTGGATCTGGAAGCCACCAAGCATTTTTATGAGAAGGTGCTGGGGCTTGAATTGGGCTATCGCCCGCCGCTGACCTTCCCTGGCTATTGGCTTTATTGCGGTGACAACCCCACCGTCCATCTGATCGGCGACCGCCAGGGTGAGGAAGGGCTGCCGGAACGCAAAATTGGTCACACCGGCCTTGTGGATCACATCGCCTTTTCCTGCACCGGGCTTGCCGCCATGCGCGCGCATTTGGATCAGCACAAGGTGACCTATACGGCGCGCGTCATTCCGCGCGATCGGCAGACGCAAATCTTTCTGCATGATCCGAATGGTGTTGCAGTGGAATTGAACTACCCGCCCGAGGAAACCCCGCCGGACTGAGCGGCGGTTTCACAAAACAGGCGGTGCAGCGTGTGCAGCACCGCCTCGGCCTTCGGGTCGGCCAGACGAAAATAAATCACCGTACCGGCGCGGCGCGTGGCGACCAGGTCGCTCATGCTGCCCAACTAACCTCTTGCGCGCGGTAGCAGCATGGACAATTGACATGGGTAGATTGCGTTATATTATAACATTCCAATCTAGCCCGAAGGTCTAACCCCATGCTTCGCCGCGCCTTGCTTTGCTCTCCCGCTCTGCTGCTGGTCAGGCCCGCCCAGGCCCAGCAAAGGCTTTCGGTAGTCGCTTCCTTTTCCATCATCGCGGATATGACGCGCCAGATCGGCGGGGATCGCATCGCGCTTCGTGCCATTGCCGGGGCGGATGTTGATGCGCATGGCTTTCAGCCCAAGCCATCGGACGCCGCCGCACTCGCCAATGCAGCGCTCGTAATCCGCAATGGCCTCGGCTTTGAAGGTTGGCTGGATCGCATGATCCGTTCCTCTGGCTTTAAGGGGCGGCTGGTCACCACGACCGAGGGCATCACGCCCCGCATGATGGAAGCGCACGGGCATGACCATGGCGGGGCGGGGCGGCGGCACAACCATTCCGTCGGGCCACGCCAGGTGCCGGACCCGCATGCCTGGCAGGATCTGGGTCTGGGGCAGCACTATATCCGCAACATCACTGGTGGGCTGATCGCCGCCGATCCGGGCGGGGAAGCGCTGTATCGCCGCAATGCGGAAGCCTATGGCGCGCGGCTTGCCGCGCTTGACCAATGGGTGCGCACGGAAATCGCCAAGGTTCCGGAAACGCGGCGCAAGATTGTCACCAGCCACGACGCTTTTAGCTATTTCGGCGATGCTTATGGTGTCCGCTTCCTCGCCCCCCAGGGCGTTTCCACGGAAGCCGAGCCCTCAGCCGCTGAAGTCGGGCGGCTGATCCGCCAGATCAAGGCTGAGAGTATCACCGCGCTTTTCATGGAAAACATGAGCAATCCGGCAACGCTGCAACGCATAGCGCAGGAAACCGGCTTGCGTGTGCGCGGGCGGCTTTATGCTGATGCGCTTTCCGCTGAAACCGGCCCGGCCCCAACTTATGAGGCGATGTTCCGGCACAATGTCTCCCTGATGGTGCCGGCGATGCGGGGAGATGCAGCATGAAATCGCGCGGCCTTCGCCGTCTTGTCCTTGGCGCCATCGCCAGCCTTTTTGCCGGCGGCGCCCACGCGCAAGGCTTCACGCCGCATGTCTCGGGCGAAGCGGATCTGGGGCTTTATAGCGTATCCACCTATAAATCTCAGGACCCAGCACGGCGCGGCACCAGCCTGTTTCTGTTTGGGGAAGTCGCCACCGGCTTTCACATCGCGCCGGGGCTTTCGCTACAAACCGTGGTAGCCTTCGAACCGATTGGTGAGGGCGATGCCTTGGGCGGTTTCCCAATGGATGGCGTCATCGGGTTCCGCCGCCAATCCGCCTTCCTGGAAGTCTTTTTCGCGGAATGGAAGCCGGATGAAGCACTTACGCTTTATGGCGGGCGCTTCGTTGCCCCCTTCAGCCGCGGCCATCATGACTTCCCCGGCATCCTGGCCCGCGTCCGCGCCCATGAGGTGCAGATGATCGGGGATGTCATGGGCGTGGGCGGTGCCTGGAATTTTCTGGCTGATCCGCGCTTTGGTGAGCATGATATTTCCGCCGCCGCCTTTACCCTTGACCGGAGCTTTTTGTCCTCAACCTGGCTGACACGCCGACGTTGCTGTGATGAACGTTATGAACGCTACAACCGCAATACCGAACAGCAGGGCGGGCCTTCCAATAACGGGCAGATGGATAATTTTGCCCTGTCACTGGATGGCGATAAATTCGATTTCGCGCCTGGGCTTTCCTATCAGCTTTCGCTGGTTTCCCGCGCCGCAGGCAAGGAAGATGGCACAGCGCGCGAATGGGGCTATTCAGGCGCGCTGCGCTATGAACAGCGCTGGTCAGCGGCGCATCGCACACTGTTCTTTGCCGAGGCTGTGCAGTTCCGCAACGCCGAAGGACGCCCGCAGTTCGAGACCGATGATGGGGTTGAAACCACCATCGCTGAGCGACGGAATTTCTCAACCCTCGGCGCGCAGCATCGCATTGATGATTGGCGCGGCGCCCTTGTGTGGCAGCAATATCAACGCAAGCGAAGCGTGGATACCCTGCCCACGGAAAACTACCTGGAAGCTTCCATCGGCCGCGATATTGGCGGTGGTTTCGGGCTGGACCTCGGCTATCAATATGCTCGGCAATTGATCGAGGATACCAACCAGCTTGGCACGAGCCATGCTGTGCTGGCGCGGCTTTCCTGGCGCGGCGGGTTCTGACGAGAGCCGCAGCATGAGCTTCGTTTGTGAGGTCTTCCCGCCAGAAGCCGATGCGCTGAGCCCGATTTGCCCAAGCGCCATTAGCAGTCGCGATGAAAATGTCCTGTTCGAGATTTTCCGCCCCGATGTGGCGCTGGCGATTTGGCTGAGGCCAATGCCTTCCAATTGGAAGGCTGAAATCGGTACCTTGTTGCAGCACCTGCCCTTTGGCGCCATTGGCCGCGGCAGCCCTGAAGATGTGGTGGATCAGATGGTGCAGGAATTGCCTGCCCCGGCTTCCGCCGCTTTGCTGTCGGATATGCTGCTGCTTGGGCGGTTTTTCGCAACCCTCACGCAGCAATCGGAAATCCGTGCGAGCCTTGCGGGTGTGAATGATGACTCCTGCCGGCGCTTTCATTGCGATGCAGTCAGGCTGCGCCTGCTTTGCACTTATCATGGCCCGGGCACGCAGTTTACAATGTGTGGGCCGCAATGCCGCGCGCCGCACCAAATCCCAAGCTGCGCCGTGGCGCTGGTAAAAGGCCGCGCCCATCCGGCAGCGCTTGGCGATGCTTGCCTACACCGCTCCCCGCCCGTTTCCCATTTGTCGGAAAGCCGCCGCGGCCGATTGCTGTTTTGTATTGATGAACCGGGGTTCCTGCCATGAATGCGATGGACAAAAGACTGCCTGTGACGGTGCTTTCCGGCTTCCTTGGTGCAGGCAAGACCACGCTGCTCAATCACGTGCTGGCCAATCGTGAAGGCAAGCGCGTGGCGGTGATTGTGAATGACATGAGTGAGGTGAATATAGACGCAGCCTTGGTCGGCAATGCTGGCACGCTTTCCCGCACCGAAGAAAAGCTGGTTGAAATGTCCAATGGCTGCATCTGCTGCACCTTGCGAGAGGATTTGATGCAGGAAGTGACCAAGCTTGCTGCCGAAGGTCGGTTTGATGCCCTGCTGATCGAAAGCACCGGCATCAGCGAACCCATGCCCGTGGCGGCAACCTTTGATTTCCGTACCGAGGATGGCTTCAGTCTTGGCGATGTTGCGCGGCTTGATACCATGGTGACAGTGGTGGATGCGCAAAGCTTCCTGCGCGATTACGGCAGCGCGGACCGCCTCGCCGCGCGGGGCGAAAGCGCGGGTCCGGAAGATACCCGCCTGCTGGTGGATTTGCTGATTGAACAGATTGAATTTGCCGATGTCATCATCGTCAATAAGCAGGATTTGGTGAGCGAGGCGGAATTGGGTCGCCTGGCCGCGCTGCTCGCCACATTCAACCCCAATGCGGAAATCCTTGGCTGCACCAAGGGGGCGGTGCCGCTTGGCCACATCCTGCATACCGGGCGCTTTGATTTTGATGCGGCGCGCCGTTCCGCAGGCTGGATCAAGGCGCTTTCAGGGGAACACCTGCCCGAAAGCGTTGAATTCGGCATCACCAATTTTGTGTGGCGTGCGCGCCGCCCGGTGCATCCGGAACGCTTCAAGCGTTTCATTGAAGGCGACCTTCCGGGCGTAGTGCGCGCCAAGGGGTTTTTCTGGCTGGCGACGCGCATGCCCTGGGCAGGAGAATGGCAATTGGCGGGCTCCGTTGGCCGCCATGAAGCCGCCGGATTTTGGTGGGCCGCCCAGCCGGCTTCTCGTTGGCCGGATGATCCCGCCTGGCGCGCCACGATCGAAGCGAATTGGCAAGAACCGCATGGCGACCGGCGTCAGGAAATCGTCTTTATCGGCATCGGCATGGATGAGGCAGGGCTGCGCGCGGCATTGCAGAACACGCTTTTGACCGATGAGGAATGGCGCGCCGGGCCACGCACCTGGGCGCGCCTGCCCGACCCATTCCCGACCTGGCGCGAGGGCTGAACCCGCTCGCGGGTTACGACGCTGAGCAGTTACCTGCCAAGCCCGTCCCAAAACTCCTTCACCTTGGCGAAGAAGCCCTCGCTTTCCGGGCTGGTGCGCCCGCCCTTCTCAGCCTCGGCTTCGAATTGCTCCAGCAATTCGCGCTGCTTTGGCGACAGGTTCTGCGGCGTTTCCACCATGACCTGCACATACATATCGCCGCGCGCCGCTGACCGCAGCACGGAAAAGCCCTTGCCGCGCAGGCGGAATTGATCGCCGGTCTGCGTGCCGGCGGGGATGGTCACTTTTGAACGCCCGCCATCAATGCTGGGCACTTCCACATGGCCACCAAGGGCTGCCTGTGTCATGCGAAGCGGCACGCGCACCAGAATATTCGCGCCATCGCGCTGGAAAATCGCATGCGGCCGGACCGCGATATCCACGTAAAGATCACCCGCCGGCGCACCGCGCTGCCCGGCCTCACCCTCGCCAGTCAGGCGAATGCGCGTGCCATCATCAACGCCGGCAGGGACCGAGACATTCAGATTGCGTTCGCGTTGCACGCGCCCCGCGCCACGACAAATCTTGCAAGGGTTCTTGATGATGCGGCCTTGGCCGCCGCAGGTGGGGCAGGTGCGCTCCACCAGGAAAAACCCCTGCTGCGCCCTGACCTTGCCGCTACCCTGACAGGTACCGCAGGTCTGCGCACCAGATGCCGCGCCACCTTCCGCGCCAACACCCTTGCATGCTTCGCAGGAAACGCTTGTCGCGAAACGGATGGTTTTCTTGGCGCCCGCAAAGGCTTCTTCCAGCGAAACCTCCACCTGGGTGCGCAAATCTGCACCTCGGCCGGCCGCCGCGCGCTGCCCACGCCCGCCGCCGCCGAAGCGGCCGAACATTTCCTCAAAAATATCCTCGAACCCGCCGCCACCGAAGGGACCGCCGCCGCCACCACCACCGCCAGGCCCGCCCTGTTCAAAGGCTGCATGGCCGAAGCGGTCATAGGCGGCGCGCTTTTCGGCATCCTTCAGCACATCGTAAGCTTCATTCAATTCCTTGAATTTGGCTTCCGCATCGGCATTGCCCTGATTGCGATCAGGGTGCCATTGCATCGCGAGCTTGCGGTAGGTTTTCTTGAGGTCATCCTCCCCCGCGTCGCGCGCGACGCC
>JBILPX010000181.1:0-6479 GCA_044373565.1 Roseomonas sp. | reverse complement strand
CCGGATGCGATGAAGATTGGTGGTGTGACAGGCTGGCTCCGTGCCGCTGCCATGGCGGCAGCGCATCGGGTGCCGATGTCATCGCATATTTTTGTCGAAGTCAGCGCGCATTTACTGCAAGCGACGCCGACCGCGCATTACTTGGAACATCTGGATATCGCCGCACCCTTACTGCGCCAGCCTCTGCGCGTAGCCGATGGTATGGCGCTGGTATCCGATGCCCCTGGGCTTGGGCTTGAATGGGATGCGGCGGCGTTACGGCATTTCGCGGTGGATTGATTCCGTCAAAACGCCATCACGCAGCCTGCGCCAAGGTAGGCGCGCTATCAGCCACTGTCGTCCGATGCAAATCGCGCGGCTTATCCGTCGGGTAGCGCCGCGCGCGGTGCATGGTCACGCGATTATCCCACATCACCAGATCATGCGCGCGCCAGACATGGGCATGCACGAATTCGCGCTGGGTCGCGTGTTCCGTCAGATCTCGCAGCATGGCGCGGGCTTCGGGTACCGGCCAGCCATGGATTTGTCCGGCATGGGCTGAAAGGAACAGCGAAAGCCGCCCGGTCTTGGGATGGCGACGCACCAGGCGCTGCGGCACCGGCGCCCATCTTTGGCGTTCTTCTTCCGTGAAATCCGTGAAGCCCAGAATGCCGCGCGAAAATATCTGGCTGTGATCCGTGGTCATATCACGAATTTCCGCCTTCGCAGCGGCGTCCAGCGCATCCCAGGCGGCGCGCATATCGGCGAATTCGGTATTGCCGCCCTCACCCGGAATCACACGCGCCGACAGCAGGGAATATTTCGCGGGCGTTGCCTTGAAGGATGAATCGCTGTGCCAGAGCATATTGCCGAGGCTGAACAGGCGCCGCCTGTCATCGCGCGCCAGCACATTGGAATTTTTGTCGAGGTTGGAGATGTCATTCACCTCCATGGCAAGGCGCCGATCCTGGGCCTTGGCGATATCGCCGGTTGCGGTCTCAAGCGGGCCGAAGTGGCGGCTGAAGGCCAATTGCTGTTCGTCATTGATGTCCTGGCCGTGGAAGACCAGCACGCCGAAGCGATCCATGCCGGCATCAATGGCGGCGGCATCCGCGGCGTTCACGGGCTGGCGCAAATCAATGCCGGCAACCACGCCGACAAAATCGGGCCGCGCCGGATTGGCGGGGGTGATCGTGACACTCATCATTTCCTCCTCTGCGTGATGATCACGCCTTTTGGGGGATCATAGCGCGGAAATCGCCGCTTTGAAGCGGTTTGTGCGGCGCGGCCCGTTCATGCCAGAAGAACACTATGTCTGACGCGCCAAAACGCCCCCGCCGCGCCGCCGGCCCGCCGCCCAATGCGGCGCGGCTGCGTGAAGCGGCGTTGGCCCATCTGGCGCGCTTCGCGGCGACCGAGGCAGGGCTGAGGCGCGTGTTGGAACGCCGCATCGCCCGCTGGGCCCGCGCTGCCGAGGCTGAAGGCCAGCCGCGAGAGGCCATTGCCGCCGCCACCGCCACGCTTCGCGTGGAAATCGCCAGCCTGGCGAAAAGCCTGGTTGCCGCGGGCGCGGTGGATGATGCCGCCTTTGCCGAAGGCCGCGCCCGGCGCCTGGCGCGTTCCGGCCATTCCCGCCGGGCCATCGCCGCGCACCTAGCCGCCAAAGGGATCGAGACCGAGACCGCCGCCGCTGCCTTGCCCGAAGGTGAGGAAACTGAGCTATTGGCCGCGCTGGCCTTTTGTCGCCGCCGCCGGACTGGCCCGTTTGCCCGCGTAGCGCCTGATGCGACAGCGCGGATGAAGGCGCTGGCGGCGCTAGCGCGGGGGGGCTTCGCCCAAGGTGTCGCGCGCCGCGCCTTGGCGATGGACCCGGATCAAGCCGAAGAAATGCTGCTCGCAGGCCGGCGCGAATGAGTGACCGCGCAGAGATCAAAGGGCCGGTGGTCTTCACCCGGCATGGTGTGGCGCGCGGCATCCGCACCGCCCTGCCCTTGGTGATCGGCACCTTTCCATTTGGGTTGGTGGTGGGGGTGATTTCCGACCAGAAGGGGCTTTCCTGGCTGGAAACTGTGCTGATGGCCGCGCTGATGTTCGCAGGATCTTCGCAATTGCTGGCTTTGGAGCTGTGGTCCGAGCCGGCGCCCATTCTGGCCGCCACCATTGCCGCGATTGTGGTGAATATCCGCATGGCGCCGATGGGGGCGGCTTTGGCGCCTTGGCTCGACAAGCTGCGCGGGGTGCAGCTTTGGGGTAGCCTTGCCTTCATGGTGGATCACGCTTTCGCACTTTCCGCCGCCGAGCAACGGCGCGGCGGGCGTGATGCCGGGTTTCTGCTGGGCATTGGCGTGACGCTTTGGTGCTTTTGGAACCTTTCGGTCGGTCTTGGGCATATTATGGGCTCGGCGGTGCGATTTCCGGCGGGGCATCCGCTGTATTTCGCGGCCATCGCGACTTTTGTGGCGATACTCGTACCGCTCTGGCGCGGCGTGCGGCGTGATTTCTGGCCTTGGTTATTGGCGGGCGCGCTGGCGGTGCTGGCCTGGATGCTGGGCCTCGGCGCGCCATGGCCGCTGCTGATCGGCGCCTTTGCAGGTGCGGCGTTGGGCGCCTGGCTGGAGTTGCGCCGGGAATGACGCTGCGCCCTGATGTGCTGCTCGCCATCATCGGCATGGCGGTGGCGACTTACCTCTGCCGCGCTGGCGGCTATGCGCTGTTTCGTGCGCTGCGCCCGCCGCGTTACGTGGAAGTGGTCTTGCAGCATCTGCCGGGGCCGATTTTCATGGCCTATGCCATGCCGGCCTTGGCGGCGCATGGCTGGAAAGGTTGGCTGGCGGCGGTGGCGGTGGTGGCGGTGCAGTATTTCTCCCGCAGTCTGGCAGCGGCGATCCTGGTTGGTGTTGGCGCCATGGCGGGGCTCGGCGCGTTTGAAGCCTGGTACCTTGCGCGCTGAAAGCACACTTTCCCGTATTGGTGCACCGGGCATTCTGGTGCTGGTCATTATCGCGATCGGCACGATGATTGTGCCGCTGGATACATCGGTAAATATCGCTTTTCCTGCGATTACCGAGCGTTTCGGGCTTGGGCGCACTGGCATTCAATGGGTGGTGATCTGCTATGTGCTGACCTATGGAAGCCTGATGCTGGGCATAGGGCGCCTTGGCGATATTTTCGGCTATTTGCGTGTGTTTCGTCTGGGGCTGGCCTGGAGCATTCTGGCCTTCATCCTTTGCGCCACCGCGGAAAATTACGCTTGGCTTTTGGCGGCGCGCGTCATGCAGGGCATTGGCGCGGCGCTGGTGATTGGCTGCGGCCCTGCCCTTGCCACCAGCCATTTCACCGAGGATTTGCGCCCGCGCATCTTGGGCTTTTACGCCTTTGGCTTTGCCGCGGGTGGCGGGCTTGGGCCGCTGATTGGCGGCGTGCTGGTGGAGCATTTCGGCTGGTCGGCTGTCTATTGGTATCGCGCACCGCTCGCGGCCTTTGCGCTGGGCTTGAGTGTGTTTCTGCGCGCCCCGTCGCGCGTGGCTGAGCGTGAGCGTTTTGATCTGACCGGGGCCGCGCTGATTACGGGCATGATGTGCTGCCTGCTGCTTGGCATTAATCGCGCGCCGGATATCGCGGCGGGCAATCCGCTATCCTTGGCGCTGGCCTTTGGGTTTTTGGTGCTGGGGTGGTGGTATGGCCGCCACGCTGCGCGCATTGCGCGGCCGGTGATTGCGCTGCGCTATTTCCGAGACGCGGATTTCCTGTTTGCCTGTATTGCAACCGCCATTGTGAATTTCGCTTGTTTCGCTGTGCTGCTGTTTCTGCCCTATTCGCTGCTGCATGGTGCTGGCTTGCCGGCGGGTTGGGGCGGCTTGGTGCTGGCGATTGGGCATTTGGCGGCCATGACGGCTTCTCCCTTCGCCGGTGCCTTGCTGGCGCGCATCAGTGCCGCGCGGCTGGCGTTGATTGGGTCTGTGATGACCTCTGCCGGGCTTTGGCTGATTGGCAGCCTTGGTGCTGCGGGCGGCGCAATCCCGTTGCTGGTTGCAGCGCTGGCACTGCAAGGCATTGGCCTTGGCTTGTTTCAGGTGAGTGTCACGGATCTGCTGCTGGAACGCATGCCGCGTGAGGATCGTGGTGTCGCGGGCAGCCTTGCGCAGGTGTCTCGCACATTGGGCGTGGTAACCGCCGCTTCCTTGCTGAGCACGGTTTTCGCCGCGCTTGAGGTTGCCGGTGTGGCGCGCGGGTTGGCGGGTATGGAGGCATTCCGCGCGGCCTTCGGCAGCATCTTCAGCTTTGGTGCGGCTTTGGTGGCGGCGCTGGTTTTGGTCGGGTTTTTCGTCAATCGGCGCGGGTATCGCTGACGATCCGCCCATCCACCAGATGCACGCGCCGATTGGCGCGTTTGGCAAGCTCCGCATCATGCGTCACCACCAATATGGCGCGGCCTTCTTCGGTGGCGAGGCGCGCGAAAATGTCAAACACTGCGGCGGCGTTGCGCGTATCTAAGTTACCAGTGGGTTCATCGGCCAGAATAATCGCGGGGTCATTGGCAAGCGCGCGCGCAATCGCAGCACGTTGGCGCATGCCGCCGGAAAGCTGTTCCGGCAGTTTCGCCGCGGCTTCGGCCATACCAAGCGCTTCCAGCAATTTCATCGCCTGCGCGCGCGCTGCCGCATCCTTCAAACGGCCAAGGCGGCGCATTGGGATCAGCACATTATCCAGCGTGGAGAATTCCGGCAGCAGGAAATGGAATTGGAATACAAAGCCCAAGCGCTTGAGGCGCAAATTGGCGAGTTCTGCCGCACTCAGGCTTGCGGTATCGCGGCCTTCCAGCAACACGCGGCCTTCGGTTGGCCGATCAAGCAGGCCCAGCAGATAGAGCAGGGATGATTTGCCAGAACCGGATGGCCCCGTGATGGCGATGAATTCCCCGCTTTCCACCTTCAAGGACGCATCTTGAACCAGCGTCACCCCTTCCGGCAGGCGGCGCGTTATATGTTGCGCTTCCAGCAGAGGGGGCGAGCTGGTCATGCCGCGCCGCGAATGGTCTGCACAGGGTCAAGCCGCGCCGCACGCCGCGCCGGCACCACCGCCGCGATGCTCGCCGACAGCAGCGCAAAGAAGGAAGCGATCGCGAAAATTCGCCAATCATGCACAAGCAGAAAGCGGTCATTGCCTGCTGGTGTTTCGGTATTGAAACGGATCTGCGCCAGGCCTTCGATCATAAGCTGCCCGAGAACGCAGCCCAGCACGGCACCAAGCAACCCGGCAATCATACCCTGCAACAGGAACAGCCATTGGATATCGCCTTCTGTAAAACCCAGCGACTTCAGAATGGCGATATCGCGCGTTTTCTCAAACACCACGGTCGAGATGATGTTGTAGATGCCAAAAGCCGCAACCAGCAGAATGGCGCCGGTGACGCTATACATGATGGCATTCTGAATGACGAAAACCGTCAGTATATTGCGGTTCTGTTCTTCCCAGCTTTCCGACCTATCACCGAAGCGTGCTTCGATCTGCCGCGCGAGTGCTTCTGCCCCAGTCACATCATTCAGCTTCAGCAGGATTTGATTGACCACATTAGGTCGGTCTTGCAGGATTTGATTGACCTTGAGCAGCGTATAGCCTGCCTGATTATCAAGCGTTGTGATCCCCGTTCGGAAGATGCCCACAATCTTCATTTGCAGGCTGACGCCCCTGGGGGAGACGGCGATGATACTATCCCCCAAGACGACGCCAAGCTTCTGCGCAAGCCCAATGCCAATGATCAACCCATTGGCGGTGCTTCGTAAATCTTCCATCCGCCCTTGGATCAAATCCTTTTCCAGATTGGATACGCGGCGATAACGCGCGGGTTCGATCCCCGTGATGGAAACCGATACATCGCGTGACCCATAGCGCAGCAGCGCCTGGCCCGTGAGAATGGGCGAAGAAAACACACCAGGAATTGCTTCCAGGATCGCCATTTTCTCGGAACTGGCGCGAATGCCGCGCACGCGTTCCGTTGGCTTCACACCTGAAAGCGCCACCGCGCCATTGGGATGGGCAATCTCCACCGCCTGAGGCAGCGGACGGCGCGTTTCATCCTTCACGATGATGTGCGGCTGCACATCAATCACCTGTTCGATGAAATAGGTCTGAAACCCGCGCATGAGTGAGGCGATGGCGATGAAGAAAGCCACGCCCAGGGCAACGCCCAGCACCGAAACCAGGGTCTGACGGCGCCTGCGGGAAAGCATGCCGCGCGCCAGATCGAAGATCAGGTTCATGGTCTGAGCCGTAGCGCCTGCCCATCCTTCAGGCCCTGCGGTGGATCAAGCACCACGACATCTCCCGCAGCAATACCCTGGCGGATTTCAACAGCGCGTGGACCTTGTACGCCCACCGTCACCTGACGCCGCCGCGCCACTTCCCCTTGCACGACGAACACATGATCCCCGCGAAACGCTGCGGGCGGAATCAGTACGGCGGTCGCTGTCTCACGCAACACGATATTCGCTTCCACCGTC
>JBILPX010000180.1:0-6510 GCA_044373565.1 Roseomonas sp. | reverse complement strand
CTGGAATATGCCAATCCCGATAACGTGCCGCGGCTGAAACTGCCGCTGAAGCTTTCCATCCAGCGCGCGGAAATAGACCCTGAAAGCGCGGATGCGGAAGAATTGCGTGAGGATTTCACCATAGACGAAATCCTGGATGCGGAAGGCGATCCGCAGCATCGCGGCATTGTGCGCCTGCGCCTGCAAACAGAACGCAGCGAAGCGGGTTACTGGCGCGATACCGGCGCGCTTTCGGTGCCGTAAGGATCAGGTCATGACAACACCGAATGCCGAAAACGAAGCCCTGGCCCAGCGCTGCGATGCGATTGCCGATACTGCGCAGGGCGCGATTGAATGGCTTTCTCAGGCTGGCGATCTGGTGCGCGAAGAAGGCCCGGCACTAGCAAGGGATTTCCGGCGTGACGGGCTACGCGCGCGCAAGCTTGCCAATGCAGCGCGCCGGCCGATGTGCGTTTCCGTCTTTGGCCCAAGCCAACAGGGCAAGAGCTATCTGATCGCCTCCTTGGCGCGGAAGGAAGGCAAGCCCACCACCATCCGCTTTGGGGAGGAACTCCGCGGCTTCAACCGCGATATCAACCCGGATGGCGGCAAGGAATCAACCGGACTTGTCACGCGCTTTACCACGCGCCCGGTAACTGGCCTGCCCGGCATGCCCGTAGTCTGCCGCATGCTGTCTGAGACAGACATCGTGAAAATCATGGCCAATGCCTTCATGGAGGATTTCGACCGTGACACGGTTGTGCCGCTTGAAGGCGCTGTGATCGAAGCCAGTATCGCGAAGCTGCGCGCCAAGGCCGCGCCGGCCCCTGTAGGGCGGCTGAATGAAGATGATATCTATGATTTATTTGAGTATTTTGAACGCTACTTCCTGAATCACCCGACGCATCTGGCGCTGAAGCCCGGTGCCTGGCGCGAAATTGAAAGCCTGGCCCCGCGCCTGGCCATTGCTGAACGGGTGGAGCTTTACGGGCTGCTTTGGAACAATACGCCGACCATGACGGCAACGGCGCTGAAATTGATTCAGGCACTGGCGCAGCTCGATTTCCCAGAAGAAGCCTGCTGCCCCATGCTGGCGGTGGAACCCAAGGCGCAGAGCATCATTGATGTCGAGACCATGTCCCATCTGGGCAGGGGCGATGGGGACCCAGTGCCAGTTGCAACGCGTGCCGGGCGCCGCACAGAATTGCCGCGCGCGGTGCTGACGGCGGTGGTCGCCGAATTGCAGTTGCAATTGGAAGACAAGCCCTTCGACTTCTTCGACTACACCGATCTGCTGGATTTCCCCGGTGCACGAGCACGCGAAAAATACAACGCGGCCAAGGCCGAAGAGGTGGCGCAGAGTGATCTTTTCATGCTGCTGCGGCGCGGCAAGGTCGCTTACCTTTTTCAGCGCTATCTGGCGGAACAGGAACTGACTTCCATGTTGCTCTGCCTGAAGCACAGCAATCAGGAAGTGCGCACGGTGCCCGCCATGGTACGCAACTGGATTGACAGCACCCATGGCGCCACGCCAGATGCGCGAAAGGGCCAGGATGTCGCCTTGTTCCTAGTGCTGACTATGTTCGACATGGAATTCGAAATTAAAGGTGGCGCGGAAGACAATGTGGAACGCTGGTCCACTAGGTTGAAGACGACGATTTTCGAATTCCTGGGCCTTGGCCATGATTGGCCATCAGAATGGGTGCCGGGGCAGCCCTTTAACAATACGTTTTGGCTGCGCAACCCAGAAGTGATGAATAAGGGGCTTTTGGATTACGATGATAAGGGTCACGAAATCGGCTTTCGCGATATGGAACGCGTGGGCCGGCTCAAGACGAATTTCCTCGCTAATCCCGATGTGCAAAGGCACTTTGCCAATCCGGAACGCGCCTGGGAAGCGGGTATGGCGTTGAATGATGGCGGCATTGGCTATCTTTCCGAAAAGCTCCGCCCGGTTTGCAACCCCGCGCTGAAGCGACACCAGGTGCAGGGCCAGCTTGGCGATCTGGCCAAGCGCATGGTGGGCAGGATTGAAGGCTACCATGTCTCCGGTGATCTGGACGCGGAATTGGCCAAGCGGCGGGCAGAGGCTCGGCTGGTTGGGCGGCAATTGCTTGCCTGCGCGGAAGCCCAGGCCTTCGGGCTATTGCTGCGCGAATTGCAGGTACAGGGCGAAACCCTGGCGGAAATTTTCCGCCGCCAGCAATTGGCCGCTGCTGAGACACCTTCGGCAGTGACCGCGCCGGTTGGCCGCAAGACCACAGCGCGCGAATTGCGGAGCGAATTCGAGGCATTGTTTGAAGATGACCCCGCCCCCGCCGCCCCCGTTGAGGAAGCGGAAGAAGGCCCGCGCGACCAGGCCGATCTTTTCGCTGAAGCGGCGGTGGCGGAATGGTTGCAGAACATGCATCGCTTCGCCGCACGCACCGATAGCCCTGAATTATTCCGCATGGACCGCGAGGCGATCGCGACGCTGGTTGCTCAGCTTGCCGCCGGCGCGCGGCGGCTGAAGCTTCGCGAAAATATTGCCTCACGCATGCGGACGGAAGCGGCTTATAATGAATCCATGGCAAATAGGCTGTTGAAGCCGGTGATGATCGCCGAACGCGCGATCAATGATTTCGTTACCTGGATGGGGTTTGAAAAACTGCCGATTGAAACGCGCCCCAAGGCCGGGCGCGATGGGCGCAGCATTTTCATCCGCCCCGCCGCACCAATGGACGACATGCCGAAGCTTTCCGAAACGCCCATGGCCTATGACGCTGCCTTTTACGTGGATTGGGCAGTCGCTTTTGTGCGGCTTGTGGAAGATAATGTGCGCGGCGCGGGCGGCGCGATGGTTGATGAAAAATCCAATGCCCGGCTTGGCAACCTGCTGAGCGGTCTCCGCAAGGGCGTCACCCCATGATGCTGCGTGTTGAGAATGATCCGCGCTTTTCGCTTGGCCATGCGCGCATCACCCTTGCAGGCGTGCAGGGACCAGGCGATGGCGGATTTCGTATTGTTCGGGAAGGCTATGCTGCGGCCAATCTCGGCCGTCGTGGCTGGCAGGTACAAGAAGAAAAGCTGAGCCCGGTTGAAATCCTTCAGGAAGGGGCTGACACCGTTCTGGTGATTGGGCCGAGGCTGACGCGGCATCTGGAACCCGGCCCCTTGGTTTTCATGCTGCCGGCCACGGGTTTGGAAGCAAGCCTGTTTTGGCCCGACGATATTGATGTTTTCGATGGCGATCTGCCGCCTGAGACGGTAATGCCGCGAGAGCCCGAAACGGCGCCGAAGCCTCCGCCTGTTACTGCTGCGCCTGCTCCGCAAGCGCCAACACCGCCGCCAGCCGAAGCGCCCCGTCAGCCTATGCAGGCTGAGCGCACATCCCGCACGCCTCTCCTGGCCGGGATTGGGCTGCTTCTGCTAGTTGCCGTTGGTGGAGCCGCCTGGTGGTTCACCGCCGCACCGCCACCAGCCCAACCGTCAACCCCGCCCCCAGTAGCGACGCCAACGCCGCCTCCTACGCCGCCGGCGCCCGCAGTCGCTGAACGCCCCTGGCTTGAACGCAGTGATGGCATGAACCTGCGTGAGCTGGTGCAATCCGCATCCGATGCTGCCGCCATTCACGCCGCGGCGCTCAGGCGTCAGGCAGCGGGGCGTCATGATGACGCGCTGGTCCTGTTCGAAGAAGCCGGCGAACGCGGCCATGCGCCGGCGCTGACCGCTGTGGCGCGGCTTTATGACCCGATTGGTTTTGTCGCCGGCCGCCCCTTCCGCGCGCCAGATCCACGCGCGGCAGCGCGCTATTACCGTGACGCCGTGCAAAAGGGCGATGCGGCTGCGCAAGCGCCACGCGCTGCGCTGAAGACATGGCTTGAGGAACAGGCACGCGCGGGCAATGGCACGGCGGAAACGGCGCTTAAGGAATTCTGGCCATGATGTTGCGTCGCGCGCTTTGGGTTCTTGCGCTTGCCGTCTTGTGCGCCTTGCCGTCAGGACAAGGCATCGCGCAGCAAGCCGCGCGGCAACCATTGCTGATGGAAGGGCGCGCCACGCTATTTCAACGCGTGATCCTGCGCCCCGGCGCGCGCTTGGCCGAACGGCCGGATGCGAATGCGCCTTTCCAGCCAACGCCGGGCTTTGGCGTTTTCTATGTCTATGCGCGCCAGGGCAGCGGCGCCGATGGCTGGCTTGAAATTGGCGCGGCACAGGATGGCCGCACGCAAGGCTGGGTCCGCGCAGAACGCACCATGGATTGGAAGCAAACCATGGTGCTGGCTTTCAACAACCCTGCCGGCCGCGACCGCGCCATGTTTTTCCGGGATGCCGAAACACCGCGCGCCCTTTGGCTGAATACACGCGGCGGCGCGGCAGAGGCTACGCGGTTGCGCGAAGCGGCGCGGGCCAATACCGAAGGGCCAGTAATTGCGCTGGAACCTGAGAACTTCATTGACATCACGCGGCAGTTCTACCTGCTGCCCATTCTTTCCGCACAACGCGTGGAAAATGAAAGCGCGCATGAAGCGCGTTTGTTGGAAGTGGTTTCCGCCCCCGCGCAGCAGGCGCCCCCGCCACCAGCTGATCCGGATGCGCTGCGCAATTATCGGGGCGCGGTGGTGTTTGTGGTGGATACCACCATTAGCATGGGTCCCTATATTGACCGTACGCGTGAAGCGCTGAAGCGCGTGGTGGATCGCATTCGCGATACCGCAGTGCGTGACAATTTCCGCTTCGGCATGGTGGCCTTCCGCGACCATTTGGGCGGCAATCCCAGGCTTGAGTATGTCACGCGCATGGTATCCTTGCCCGACCTGGCTGAGGCTTCGGATGCAATCTTGCCGCGGCTTTCGCAACTCGCCGAAGCGCGTGAAAGTAATGAAGGCTTTGAAGAGGATTCACTCGCTGGGATCAAACTGGCTTTGGATGAAGTGCCTTGGCAGCAATATGGCGGGCGTTTTGTTATTCTGATCACGGATGCCGGCGCGCGGGATGCGAAGGACCCGCGTAGCCAAACCCAGATGGGCCCGGAAGAAGTTCGCCAATTGGCACAATCGGAGGCGAAGCAGGTTGCGATTTACGCCATTCATCTGAAAACGCCAGAAGGGCGCAACAACCACGCGCGGGCTGAACGGCAATACCGCGAACTCACGCGCTTTGGCGCGGCGGGGGAACTCTATTACCCGATCAATGAGGGCAATCTGGGCCAATTCGGACAAACAGTAGATGCGTTGACGGATGCGCTGCTGGCGCAAGTCGCCGCGGCAGTCGGGCGGCCCATCGCCGGCATCAGGGCGCCTCAAGGTGCGGCTGAACGACGCATCGCCGAACAGGCGGAGATTGTCGGCACCGCCATGCGGCTTTCCTATCTGGGGCGCGCAACGCAGCAGGCGGCGCCCGATGTGGTGCGAAGCTTCGTGCTGGATCAGGAACTCAACCCGGCCGAACCCAGGCCGGAAAAGCGCCCGCTTGATGTGCGCGTGCTGCTGACGCGCAATCAACTTTCCGATCTGGCGACGACGCTGCGCAGCATTATCCAGGCTCAGGCAGCGGCACGACTTTCACCTGAGACTTTCTTTGAACGTGTGCGCGGCGCGGCGGCTGCGGCGGCGCGTGATCCTCGGCGCATGGCGGAATTCCAACGCCTGGGCGGCGCCTTTGGCGAATTCCTCCAGGACCTGCCCTATCAAAGCCAGATCATGGAATTCACCCAGGACGAATGGAACAGCATGGGGGCTGGGCGGCGCACCGAAATCGTCAATGCGCTGGAAGCCAAGCTCAGACTCTATGAGGAATTCAATCGCCAGCCATCGCTCTGGGTCAGTTTTGATGGCGGGCGCAATCCTGGTGAGGCGATGTATCCCGTGCCCATTGATGCGCTGCCCTGAGGGCGCGCATGAGCCAATCCACGCCGACCCTGCAGCTGCAAGACGTCATCATCCGCCATCAGGCGCCGGGCGGGGTGCTGGGCTTTGAGCTTGTCATTGAGGAATTCAGCATCGCGCTCGGTGAGGCCTTGGCGCTGGTTGGGCCTTCTGGATCCGGCAAATCCACGCTCCTTGATCTGCTGGCCTTGGCGCGTCGGCCATCAAGCACAGGCAGGTTTTTGCTGACGCCACGCGCGGGCAAGGCGATAGACCTTGGCGCTGTTTGGCGCGCGGGGGATGACAATAGCCTGACAGCAATTCGCGCAGCGCATTTCGGTTATATTCTGCAAACGGGTGGGCTGCTGCCGTTTCTGTCTGTCAGGCGCAATATCGCGCTGAGCCAGGCGGTACTCGGCCGGCCTGATCCGGCGCATATCGAAGCCTTGGCAGCACGGCTTGAAATCGCGCATCTGCTCGAGAGAATGCCAGCGACCCTATCCGTTGGGCAAAGGCAACGTGTAGCCATTGCCCGCGCCTTGGCCCATCGCCCAGATATTCTGCTGGCAGATGAACCCACCGCCAGCGTTCACCCCGCCTTGGCGGACACAATATTGGCGCTGCTGATTGAACAGGCGCGCGAACAGGATACGGCGCTGATCCTGGCGACGCACGACCCGGACCG
>JBILPX010000179.1:0-6521 GCA_044373565.1 Roseomonas sp. | reverse complement strand
CACAAAAAGGGCAGCGTCAGGCTTATCATCGCAGCGCCCATCAGGCTGGTGTGGAAGGTCGTCATCAGCGGGTCTTCATCCCGCGCCAGGCGCCGCGTGATTAGCATGTAAAGCGCCATGCAGGTGCCGGATGCAAAGGCCAACGCCATGCCTGGGTTGAATTCCTGAAACCCGGGCCGGATGATGATCAGTGTGCCGCAAAAGCCAATCGCCACCGCCGCCCAGCGGCGTGGGCCGACATGTTCCTTCAGCAATAGCGGCGACAATGCGGTAATCAGCAAGGGCTGCACAAAGAAAATCGCCAGGCTATCGGCAATCGGCATGAAGGTAATGGCGCCGAAGAAAAAGCCAGTGGACCCCACCAGAGCCGCCGCACGCGCCGTGTGAAAGCCAAGCCTTTCTGGCAACAATCCTCGCGGCCCCGCGGCCTGCCAGGCGAAGGGCAGAGTCAACACCGCACCAAAGAACATGCGCGCCCAGACGATTTGCAAAATGGGAATGCCGCCTTGCCCCAGGAATTTCGCACACACATCCAATAGCGGCAGCACCCCCATGGCCACCACCATCAGCGCAATCCCCTGCCCTGTCTTGTTCTTCCACAATACGGCGCCCACCCCAAACTGAAGCCCTGCAAAGACGATCCCGCCCGCCATGGCAAGCGCCCCAAGCCCACGCCGCTTGAAGCCCCGCCATTTAGGCATGATACTCCCCCCAAAGGCCCATAAGGCCCAAAACCAAGGAGGATCTCATGCTGCGCCGGATTGCCCTGACCCTTTTCGCCCTTTGCCTGCCCGGGCTTGCGCTTGCGCAGGGCTGGGTTCCTGAACGCCCGGTGCGCATCATCCTGCCCTTCCCACCGGGCGGGTCCACCGATCTTGTCGGCCGCATCCTGGCCGATCGCGTCAGCCGCAGCGCGCCGCATCCTTGGGTGATCGAAAACCGCTCGGGCGCCAATGGCAATATCGGCATGGATGCCGCGGCGAAAAGCGCGCCAGATGGCTATACGCTTGGCGCCTGCACCATCGGCAATTGCGCGATCAACCCCGCCATCTATGCCCGCATGCCCTATGATATTGAACGCGATCTGATTCCGGTGTTTTGGTCTGGTAGCGTCATGAATGCAGTAGCGGTGAATAACGCCGTCCCCGCACAAAACCTGCAGGAATTCATTGCCTGGGTGAAGGCCAATCCGGGCAAGGTCAATTATGGTTCCTCCGGCTTTGGGTCTTCCAACCATCTGATCCCGGAATTGCTGAATGGCCGGCTTGGCCTGACGCTGGTGCATGTGCCCTTCCGCGGTGGAGCGCCCGCCTTGCAGGCGCTGCTCGCCGGCCAGGTGCAGGTGATGATGGAAAACATCCCAACCAAGATCGGTGCCATCCGCGCCGGGCAAATCCGCGCGCTTGCCGTCACGGGCCGCGAACGCGACCCATCCTTGCCGGATGTGCCAACCTTCGCCGAAGCCGGCATTCCTGACATTGTCGTGGAGCCCTGGTTCGGCTTCATGGCACCGCGCGGCACGCCGGATGCGGTGATTGCGGGCCTTAGCCGGCTGTTGAATGAAGCGATCGCCGATCCCGAAGTGCGCCGCAAATTTGCTGATCTTGGCGTGCGCCCCGAAGGCGGCCCGCCCGCGCGCTTCAACGCCCATGTGCGGTCCGAAATCGCCCGCTGGCGCGAAGTGGTTGAAGTCAACAAGATCGAGAAGCTGAACTGATGCCTTACCGCATTGTCCTTGGCCGGCCCCTGCATCCCGCAGGGGCGGCGGTGCTGGCCGCGCGCGCCGATGTTGAAACCATCGAAATGTTCGACCCGCCTGCGCCTGCTTTGCACGCGGCTTTGGCCAATGCGGATGGCCTGGTCGCCTGGCTGGAACGCGTGGACAAGGCCGCACTCGCCGCCGCGCCGCGCTTGCGCGCGGTATCGCGCATCGGGGTTGGCTTCGACACGGTGGATATCCCCGCCTGCACGGAACGCGGCATTGCGGTGATGGTGGTGAATGGCACCAATGATCTGTCGGTCGCCGAACACGCCATGATGCTGATGCTGGGGGTGGCGCGGCGCGCGGTGGATTCGGATGCGCATATCAAACAGGGCGGCTGGTGGCCCAAGGATGGGCCGCGCATGGTGGATCTGGCCGGCAAGACCGCGCTGGTGGTGGGCTATGGGCGGATCGGCTCACGCGTTGCGGCCTATGCGCGGGCCTTTCACATGAAGGTCATGGTGCATGACCCGCTTTACCATCCGGCCCGCATCGCATCCGACGGGCATATCCCGGCGCGGGATTTCAAAAAGGCGCTGGCAGAAGCGGATGTGGTGACGCTGCATTGCCCCCTGACGCCTGAAACGCGGCATTTGATGGATGAAGCGGCCTTCGCCACCCTCAAGCCAGGCGCCATTCTGGTGAATACGGCACGCGGGCCGATCGTGAAGCAGGAAGCCGTGGTGGCGGCGCTTCAATCGGGCCGGCTGATGGGATTCGGGACGGACGTGCTGGAAATCGAACCCGCCACGCCGGGCAATCCACTGTTCAGCATGCCCAATGTCATCATCAGCCCGCATTCGGCGGCGAGTACGGAAGAAGGCACGGCCCGCATGGCGGAAGCTGCGGCGCGCAATATCCTGGCCGCTTTGGATGGTGCGCCCGATCCAGCGATGATGGTCAATCCAGAAATTCTGCAAAAGCGCTAAGCCGCTGTCAGGTTGCGCCCGGCGCCCGGCCGGGCGATAGCGCTGCCCCGATATGACCTTCCACGCCATCCTGATCCATCTGGCTGTCGCCCTTGGCCTGGCGCTGATCTCGGCCATCGTGGTGCGGCTGATGATCGCCTACCCGATCCTGGATCACCCCAATGCGCGGTCCAGCCATAGCCGGCCAACACCGCGCGGCGGCGGGCTTGGCATTGTTGTGGCGTTCACGCTCGGCATGGGGGTGCTCTATTGGCAGGCAGATTATGCGCGCCTGCCGGTGCCGCAATTCCTCGGCGTGATTGGTGCGGCGCTCGCCATTGCGGGGGTGTCCTTCTGGGATGATGCGCGGGATTTGCGCTTTGCACTGAAATTGGCGGCGCAGGCACTGGCCGCTTTGGTCGCGATTGGCAGCGGGCTTGAATTGCAGCGGATCGCGGTGCCGGGGCTTGGCCCGGTGGAACTTGGCGCGCTTGGGCCGTTGCTGACGCTGTTCTGGATTTTGGGCTGCACCAATGCAGTGAATTTCATGGATGGGTTGGATGGGCTGGTGGGCGGCGCGGTGTTCCTCGCGCTGCTGATCCTGTGCGTCATTGCAGGGCATCATGGCGGTTGGTTTGTCTATCTGGCGTCATTGATGCTGGCTGCGGGCTTGCTTGGCTTTCTGCCGTTCAATTTGCACCCGGCGCGGATTTTCATGGGCGATGTCGGGAGCCAATTCTTGGGCTTCATGGTGGCGATACTGGCGGTGGCGGCAGCGCGCTTCGATGCGGCCGAGGTTTCCTTCATGCTGGTGCCGCTGCTGCTATTTGGCTTGTTCTTTGATGCGACCTTTACGCTCGCCCGCCGCGCCGCCATGGGGCTGAATATCACCGCCGCGCATCGCACCCATCTATATCAAATGGCGCAGCGCAGCGGGCTTGGGGTGCGGCAAGTCGCGGCGGTGCATTGGGGTTTTGTGCTGGCCAATGGGCTGCTGGCCTGGGCGTTTCTCAGCCTGCATCCCGCGCATAAGGCGCTGGTGTTTCTTCCCGCAATCGGTCTGCAATTGATCTGGCTGGTCTATGTGCGCGCCCGCATGCGGCGCGCTGGGCTTTCCTGGCGGGACTAATTCACCGCTGCGCCGGACGCGCCGAGGCTCGGGCCGGTTGCTGGGGTTGCGCGCTTGGCCGCGGCGCATTGAGGCGTTGCGCATTGCTCGCCGCGCTACCCTGTTCCACGCGCTGCATTGGCCGTGCGGCGGGCCGCGGCGGTGCTGGCGTTTGGCGAAAGGCGACCGGTGCCATGTTTTGCCGATTTGGTGCAGCCGTCACCTGTTGCGGCGCGCGGCGCTGCTGCGGCGGCGGTGCAAGTTGCGCGGCCCGCGTATTTCCCTGTGCTACAGGCCGCGCTGCTGGTGCGCTGCGCGGCGGCACAACAGCCGCGGCCATCACCGAAGAAGGCGCGCGCGGCGCCACCCCCATGCGCGAAAATCCCTGATCGAGTAGCGCGCCCATATGCCGATCACGTTCCACCCAGGAAGACCCACCGAAGGTGGCGCCCACCAGCCGCACGCCGTCACGCTGCGCTGAGGTCACGATATTAAAGCCGGATGCATTGATGAAGCCGGTCTTGATGCCATCCGCGCCATCATAATCGCCGAGCATGCGGTTGTGGTTGCGTATCTGCGCCCGGCCCCAGGCGAAATGCACTGTGCCAAAATAATGATAGCGATTGGGGAAGTCTGTGAACAAGCGCCGACCCAGAGTCGCCATATCTCGCGCCGTTGTCACTTGATCAAAATCTGGCAGACCCGATGCGTTCCGAAAGCGCGTTTGCGTCATGCCAAGGCTACGCGCGCGCATGGTCATCATTTGCGCGAAGCGTTCCTCGGAACCCGCAACATGCTCGCCCAGTGCGGCTGCGACATCATTGGCGCTTTTTGTGACCAGCGCCAGGATTGCCTGTTCCACCGTCAGACCACCGCCAGGCGGGATGCCAAGCTTGGAAGGCGGCTTCGAAGCGGCTTCCTCACTCATCACCACGCGGCTATTCAGTTGTGTCTTGCCCTCGCGCAGCGCCTCAAACACCATGTAAAGCGTCATCATTTTGGTGAGGGATGCCGGGTAGCGCGGTTCATCCGCGCCGGCGTCAATCAGGACCGTGCCGGTGCGGGCTTCCATGACAATGGCGGAATAGCGCGCACTGCCGATTTGCGCTTCGGCGGCGCGCCAAGGCAGGGCGGCAAGCGCCAACCCGAACATCGCCCCGACGAATCGACCGGCAAGGCCCCCCAGGCCCTGTCGACAAATCCTCATTTCAAAACCCCCCAAAGGACCAAAGCTGCGACGCCTGGACCCTGTGTTCCCCTGCACCTTTATAACCGGTCAGGCCCCACCGGTCCAGCAAAAAAAGACAAATTCTCATTCCCCTCAGAGGGTTAAGAAATGAGCTTGAGGTATAATCAGAAAGCCCTGGCCAGAACGCCCAGCCGGGGGCGCCAAAAATTTTTGTGCAGTGCAAAATAATCCTTGCAATCGCCCAGGCAGCAAGCGTAAACACTGTTCATGTTGCAGCGCAGCAAATCCTCCCGGCCTTCCCGGCCGGTTCGCAAAGCCCGGGTCGCTGCGCCCCGGTCAGACAAGGAAAGGGTTGAGACAGTGGCGCAAAGTAAAAGCCAGGTTGTGAGCAAGGTTGCGGCGGAAGCTGCGGAACAGGCTCAAAAAGTGATGAATGATGGTGCGGCGCAGGCCCGCGTAGCAATGGAGAATAACGTGGAACAGATGACCAAGGGTGCCGAGAGCATCTTCAAGGCGGCGGAAGAAGCCGCTGAATTCGGCCGTGGC
Organism: Roseomonas sp.; assembly: GCA_044373565.1. Lineage (GTDB taxonomy): Bacteria > Pseudomonadota > Alphaproteobacteria > Acetobacterales > Acetobacteraceae > Neoroseomonas. The sequence goes on along the minus strand of JBILPX010000179.1, from coordinate 1,008 downwards.
AATGTGGACGCCTTCACCAAGGCCGCCCAGACCTGGGCCTCTGGCTCTCAGGACCTCGCCCGCCAGTACATGGCGCTGGCGCAGGGCCTGACCGACCACGCCATGGAAGGCGCCAAGGCGCTGTCCGGCGTAAAGAGCGTGAATGAAGCCGCTGAGCTGCAGGCGAAGTTCGCCAAGGCCGCGCTGGAGAAGATGGTTGCCGAAGGCACCAAGCTTCAGGAAGCTTCCGTGAAACTCGCCGAAAGCGCCTTCGCGCCCATGAATGCGCGTATGACGGTGGCGATGGAAAAGATGGCGAAGCCGCTCGCGGCCTAATCTTGGGGCGGGGTTCTCCCCGCTTTTGGCTGAGTTACCCTCCTCTCGCCTCCCCCAACCGGGGAGTAGTCAGCACATAGCGTGATCCAAACCCTTGGATCACGCTATTTTTTTGTTTGGAACCTAGGCTGAGGCATCTGGCGTTTGCGTTGCCTTAAACGGGGTGCTCGTACAAAAGATTATGCACTTAAGTGTAACTGGGGCTTCACCTTCGGCCATTCGCTCCATATTCTATAGGCAACGCGGCGTGCTAGCCTGCGTTCTGAAAGACCGAACCGAGAGCATGAGCGATCAGGATAAGCGCCCGGATGACGGGCAAGGTGGTGGTGAAGGGCCGCAGACGGGCATCGTCGTGAAGTCGCGCCCGCGCACCAAGAAGCCCGCCATGTACAAGGTATTGATGCTGAACGACGATTATACGCCGATGGAATTCGTCGTTCACGTCTTGGAGAGGTTTTTCCAGAAGAATCGAGAGGAGGCGACGCGCATCATGCTGCATGTGCATCGCCGTGGTGTCGGGGTCTGCGGTGTTTTCACTTATGAAATCGCGGAAACCAAGGTAACGCAGGTGATGGATCTGGCGCGCCAGAACCAGCATCCGCTACAATGCACCATCGAAAAGGACTAAAGCAGGGGGTCGAAGAATCCCAGGAGGGCGCCTACATTGAAAGTCACAATCGGCCTTTGGCCCTG
>JBILPX010000178.1:0-6546 GCA_044373565.1 Roseomonas sp. | reverse complement strand
CATCCTCAAAGCACCAGGCAAGTGCCACAGAATTATCGAGCACGAAGCTCACTTGCGGCCTGCTTCCACCAATTCTTTGATGGGTATGCCGGCAAGCTTGGCCCCACGGCTGGCGGCGCGCAGCGCCTCGGCGGTCTGCCGCGCCTTATCCTGATCAAAGCTGGGCAAGACCGGCACCAGTTTCGCCACAGCAACACCGCGGCGCGTGATGGTCACTTCCTGGCCGCGGACCACTTGATCAACAAGGGCACTTAGCCGGTTCTGGGCGTCGAAAAGGGGAACATTCATGTGCTGATCCATCTGGCCAGATAGCCATCTAGCCAGATGGCGTGCCATTTGTCCAGTACAGAAGCGGCCGCCTAATCCAGCAGCACCGCGCGGAAGCCAGCCAGCCGCGCCGGCGTCAGCCCAAGCCCATCCTCAAGCAAACTCGCCTCAGACCCAAAGGGCGCCACCGCCGCATCCAGGGCGGCTTTTAGCAGCGCCGGGTGCGTGTCCAATATCGCGTCCTTGGCTTCCTGCGGCGCTTCATCGGGCAGGGGGTGATCGCGCCGCCAGAAGCGATCTGTCGCCACGTAATCCGCCAGGATTTGCTCCCGCGAAACGCCAAGCGCGGTCAGAATCAGCGCCGCGCCAAGCCCCGTCCGGTCCTTGCCCGCCGAGCAGTGAAACAGCAGTGGCCGGCGTTCATCTTCCAGGATCAAATCAATAAGCCTGCGATAAACCGGCAATTGCTCGGTCGCGTAATTCAAATAGGCAATGCCCAGCAGCCGCGTGGTCTCCGCCCGCGTTGCCGCACCATTAGCGAGCAGGTCGCGCAAAGACGCGCCGATGCGCGGTTCAATCGGCAGTGGCACCGCCCGCGCCCCTTGCGGCAGGCGGGAAGGGGATGTCGCGGCTTCGCGCCTACCGCGTAAATCGCACACGGTGCTGAGCCCCGTGGCTTCAAGGGTCGCCAAATCCTGATCGGTCAGCCGGTGCAGCGCATCGGACCGGAACAGCACCCCATGGCGCAGCGCCCGGCCCTGATGGCCGCGCCAGCCGCCCAGGTCGCGGAGGTTGGAGGCACCTTCAAGCGGGATAAGGCGGGGCAGTTGCTCGGTCATGGGCGAAATATGGCAGAAAGCGCGCCCCCCGCCCATGCGGCGGGATTGTTTCACGTGAGGCAAAACTATTTTAGAAGGCACACGGCTTTCGCCACCTGGGATTAACGCATGGGCACGGCCCTAGAAATTTTGATCATCCTGCTGCTGGTTCTGCTGAATGGCGCCTTTGCCATGTCGGAACTCGCCATCGTGTCCTCTCGACGGTCCCGGTTGATGGCCATGCAAAAGCGCGGCGTGCGGGGGGCGGATACGGCGCTGGCGCTGGCCGATGACCCGAAGCGCTTCCTGCCGACGGTGCAGGTGGGCATTACCATGGTGGGCATTATCGCCGGTGCCTTTGGTGGTGCACGCCTGTCTGGCACCGTTGCCCACGCCCTGGAAATGCTGCCCTTCCCCGTGCCTTTCGTGCAGGAAGTGTCCTTCGCGCTGGTGGTGCTGGTGATCACCTATCTCAGCCTGATTGTGGGCGAATTGGTGCCCAAGCAATTGGCGCTCCGGGATCCTGAGAAGATCGCCATTCTGGTCGCGCGCCCGCTGGCGTTGCTGGCGCGCTTCACCGCACCCATGGTCTGGCTTTTGGGCGCGTCTTCGGCGTTGGTGCTGCGGTTTTTCGGCCCGGCACCCACTTCCGACCTTTCCGTGACGGAAGAAGAAGTGAAGGCCGTGGTGGCGGAAGGCGCTGAGGCCGGCGCGCTTGAGACCGAAGAACGCCACATGATCGAACGCGTGCTGAGCCTGGGCGATAAGCCCGTGCGCGCGCTGATGACGCCGCGCAATGACATCGCCTGGCTTGACCGTGCCGAGACGCCGGAAAACCTGCCTGAGCGGCTGCGCGCCGCGCATGTCACGCGCTTCATCGTGGCCGATGGGCGCGTTGATAATGTTGTGGGCGTGGTCGAGGCCAAGGATTTGCTCGATCAGCTTCTGGCCGGCGGGCCGATTTCCCTCGAAGCCGCTTTGCGTCAGCCCTTGGTGCTGCCCGATACGCTAACCGCTTTGGATGCGCTGGAACGGCTGCGCGGAGACCACCTGGGCATGGCGCTCGTGCTGGATGAATACGGGTCCTTTGAAGGCATGGTGACCGCTTCCGATTTGTTGGAGGCGATCATCGGCGAATTGGGCCCGACCGAGCCCATGCCATCCGAAGCGGCGGTGCTGCGCTTTGATGGCTCGCTTTTGCTGGATGGCAGCATGCCATCCGATGAATTGCGCGCGCGGCTTGACCTGCCGGAAATGCCGGGTGCCGGCACCTATCATACCGTCGCCGGGCTGATGCTGGCCCTGCTGCAACGTGTCCCGCGTGAGGGGGACCGCATCGTCTGGGCCGGCTGGCGCTTTGAGGTTGTGGATATGGATGGCAGGCGCGTGGATAAGGTGCTGGCCAACCGTGAAGATGCGGGCGGTGATGGCGGAGGGTAAGGAATTGAATGGTGGTAGATCAGCGTGACCCTAAGCCGACAATGCCCGTGACATTGTCCGAACGCGATAGCCTGCGGGTTCTGGCGTTATTGGAAAACCCGCCCGCGCCAACCGCGCGCCTGGCGCGGGCGGCACCGGTGCTGGCTCAATTTGGCATGGATCGGCCTGAGTAAAGCGCCAGAGCGTTATTGGAACACTTGGTTCGGACGCATCAGCGCCACCGTTTCAGTGATCTGCCTTTCCACAATGTCCAGGGCAGCAAGTGTAATTCACACCGACCCTTTGCGCTCCACCACCAGAATCCGTGCCGCACCAATCGGGTGGGCGACATGCTCATCGCCGACATCGGCTACGAAAACATCCGTCGGCCCAAGGCGCACCGAATGTTCCGCGCCATTCAGCCGATATTTCATCTCCACCGCGCCATCGAGCACGACGAATACCTCAGCGCCATCATTGACGTGCCAGATATAGGGCTGGTCGGTCCAATGCAGCCTCACCGTGGCACCTTCAATTTCCGCGAAATCGCGCGCGCCCCAGGCGCGGGTGGCGGTGAAACTGCGATTATCCTGATAGATGTCAGGCATGTGTCTCTCCTGCCGCTTTCGCCACCCCTACTGCCCCACTGTCTTCGCAATCGGCGCAATGAATTGCGGCTCCGTATCCCAGGGGAACAGGATCCAGGTATCCTGGCTCACTTCCGTGATGAAGGTATCAACCATCGGCTTGCCGGCGGGCTTGGCATAGACGGTGGCGAAATGCGCCTTTGGCAGCAGGGCGCGCACCACACGCGCCGTGGTGCCTGTATCCACCAGGTCATCCAGCAGCAGCCAGCCTTCCCCATCACCCGCCGCCTGGGGCATTTTCACCACACGCGGCTCGCCCTTGGTTTCCTCATCATAAGTAAGGACCGAAACGGTTTCGATCAACCGGCAATCCAATTCGCGCGCCACCACGGCGGCTGGGATCAGGCCGCCGCGGGTAATCGCCACCACGCCGCGCCAGGGGCCGCGTTCCAATAGCCGCCAGGCCAGCACCTTTGCATCCCGATGCAATTGGTCCCAGGAAACCGTGTAATATTTCTGCGCCATTAGAACATCCTTCCGCCATTCGGTACGCGTTGATCAGGGCTAAGCAGCACAACCGCGCCTGCCTCATCCGGCATTCCCAGCACCAGAACCTCACTCATGAAGCCCGCAATGCGGCGCGGGGCGAAATTCACCACTGCCGCCACCTGCCGCCCGATAAGCGCTTCCGGCGTGTAATGCACAGTCAATTGCGCTGAAGATCGCTTCACGCCGATTTCCGGCCCGAAATCAATCATCAGCTTGATGGCGGGTTTACGCGCCTCCGGGAAGGGCTCAGCGGTCAGGATGGTGCCGACCCGGATATCTATCCGGTGAAATTCATCGAGGGTCGCTTCGGGTTCCATGACGGGGCTTTAATCCAGATTCGCCCCTGGCGGAACCATCCCCGACCCGGCAGGGCTTTTCCCAGCGGGCCAGAGGGGGCATGAAGGGGATCGTAATTGCACCTGATGGAAGCCTTACCCGATGCGTGATCTTCACCTTGCTGGCCGCAGCCCCGCCTATGGCACCCACGGCATGGCCGCAACCTCTATGCCCCAAGCCACTTTTGCCGCACTTGAAATCCTGCGCGCCGGCGGCAATGCCATGGATGCGGCCATCGCCGCTTGCGCCGTGCAATGCGTGATTGAACCGGAATCAACCGGCATTGGCGGGGATTGCTTCTGCCTTTACGTGCCCGCCGGCAGCAGCACGGTGATTGCGCTGAATGGTTCTGGCCGCGCGCCAGGCGCTGCGACGCCCGAGGCGCTGCGCGCCACCGGTGCGACCAAGATGGAAAACACCTCAGCCCATTCGGTGACGGTGCCGGGCGCGATTTCTGCTTGGGAATTGCTGAATCGCACCCACGGCAAGCTTGGGCTTGATCGTATTCTGCAAGCGGCGATCCATTATGCCGAAGAAGGCTTCCCCATCACGCCGCGGGTTTCGGCAGATTGGGAAGGGTCGGTCGGGAAATTGCTGAAGCACCCGGCCTCCGCCCGGCGTTTCCTAAATAATGGAGCGGCACCCAAGCTGGGTACGCGCTTCCGCCAGCCGGAATTGGCGAAGACCTTGCGCGCCATTGCGGCACGCGGCGCGGCGGCTTTCTATCAGGGCGAAGTGGCCGCCGATATTGTGGCCACGCTGCGTGAAGCTGGCGGCCTGCATACGGAGGAAGATTTCGCCAATGGCCAAAGTGCTGCGGAATTCGTGACCCCCATTTCCATCCCCTGGCGCGGGATGGAGGTGTATCAATGCCCGCCCAATGGGTCTGGGCTGCATGCGCTGCAAATCCTGGGCACGCTGGCCCATCTGCCCACGCCCGATGGCGGGCCGCTTTCCGCCACGCGCTTGCATCGGCACATCGAAGCTGCGCGCATGGCCTATCGGGACCGCGATGCCTTCCTGGCCGATCCCGCGCAGGTGAATGTGCCGGTCGAAAAGCTGCTGAATGCGGATTACCTGAAGCGCCTGGCAGGGCTGATCCGCGATGATGCGGCGCTGCCGGAATTGCCCGCGCCAGGTGAGAGCGATCTGAATAAGCACAAGGACACGGTCTATCTTTGCGTGGTTGATAAGGATGGCAATGCCTGTTCCTTCATCAATTCGCTGTTCGAGGGTTTCGGTTCAGGCATCCTTGCGGAAAAATCCGGTGTCATGCTGCAAAATCGCGGTTTTGGTTTCCGCTTGCAGGAAGGCCATCCGAATTGCATCGCGCCCAATAAGCGCCCGCTGCACACCATCATCCCCGGCATGGTGATGAAAAACGGCCGCGCCATCATGCCCTATGGCGTAATGGGTGGGCGTTATCAGCCTACGGGGCACAGCTACTTCCTGACCAATTATTTCGAATTCGGCCTGGATGTGCAGGAAGCGATTGATCTGCCGCGCCTGATGCCGCAGGACGGCAAGGTGCAGGTGGAACGCGGCTTCAGCGGCGCAGTGCTTGATCAACTCAATCGCCTTGGTCATGTCTGTGAAGGCATCGACAAGCCCCATGGCGGCGGTCAGGCGATTTTCATTGACCATGAAAAGGGCTGCCTGGTGGGTGGGTCTGACCCCCGCAAGGATGGCTGCGCGATGGGGTATTGATTACCCTCACCCGCGCAGTTTCAAGAAAAAGCTGAGGAAACACCAATGACCGAACCTTGTGACCTGACCGCCGTTGAAGCGCGCCGCCTGATCGGGCGCCGCGCACTTTCCCCGGTTGAATTGCTGGAAAGCTGCCTGAAGCGCATTGGTGAGGTGAACCACGCGGTAAATGCCGTGGTGGCCTTGGATGAGGACCGCGCCCGCACTGCCGCGAAGGAAGCCGAAGCGGCGGTGATGCGTGGCGATGAATTGGGCCCGCTGCATGGCCTGCCGATCGGCATCAAGGATCTTGAGGAAACCGAAGGGCTCCGCACCACCTATGGCAGCCCGATCTTCCGCGATTTCATCCCCGATGCGGATTGCGGCATGGTCGCCAATCTGCGCGCCAATGGCGCCATTATCACCGGCAAGACCAACACGCCGGAATTTGGCGCGGGTGCGAATACGCGCAACGCCGTCTATGGCGTGACCGGCAATCCCTTTGATCCGATGAAATCTGCGGCCGGGTCTTCGGGCGGTTCGGGTGTTGCGTTGGCCACCAATATGTTCCCGATCTGCTCGGGTTCCGACACGGGCGGTTCTTTGCGCAACCCGGCCGCCTTCAATGGCATTGTGGGCTATCGGCCCTCGCCCGGCCTGGTGCCCTCCGAAAAACGCGCCCATGGCTGGTCTGGCCTGCCGGTGCTCGGCCCCATGGCGCGCAACGTGTCGGATGTCTGCCTGCTGCTGTCTGCCATGGCATCCGATGATGGGCGCGATCCGCTCGCCTACACATTGCACGATGGCTATGTGCGGGAAGAACCGAGCCTTTACTTCCCCGTGCCGCGCTATGATTTGGCCAGCCTGCGCTTGGCCTTCAGCCC
>JBILPX010000177.1:0-6554 GCA_044373565.1 Roseomonas sp. | reverse complement strand
GAAGCGGGAACAAACACCTTCTGGACCAGGAGATGATTCTTCAAAATGAAAAGAGTTACCACGATCAAAACGAGCAGGAAAATGAGCAAAAATAAGAGGTACCCGTTATGGACAAACTGAATAACCTTTTTTGTCCGCTGACCATCCATTAGCAAAACCATGCCGCCTTGCCGAAAAAAAATGGCAAGCACTAAACCGGATACGAGCAGCGAAAAAACAAGCGCTAAATCCGTTGCTGCAATCAGCGAATCGCAGCGATAGGTATGCCATGGAAGTATATGAGGTCTATTTCGAAGACATAGCAAATCGTCGGGAAGAATCATCATTGGGTAGATGCCAAGAACAGACGGAAAATTGGCAAAAACCAGCCAAGCCAGAAAAAAAACCAACACAGCAGCTAGGGAGGGTAGAACTTTAATACGCTGCTCGAAGCACGCATCAGGGCCTGGGGGCTCATTCTGGACAGCCTCACTTCTTATCCCCACGAGCCAACTCAAGAAGGTATTCCGGGTTTTCAAAAATTGTGACAACTCTGCATGCGACAGCGGCGCATCCTGTGGGGAAGTCGCAATCCTCTGGCGCCAATAATCGCGAACACTCTCCCGCGTCCATCCGCCGGGCGGTATGGGCGGCATGGGTGGCGAGCGGCCAAGAAATATCGCCCACCAACTCGGTTTGGATGTCTGTGACCCAAGCATGACACCAAGCTTGCCGAAGAGGTATGGTTAACGCAAGCTGACAAGACGGGGGAAGACCAACATGCTATCTCGCAGACACATCATCACTGGCACAGCCGGCTTGGCCGCTTTCGGCAACGCCGCACCAGCGCGCGCTTGGGAACCATCGCGGCCTATTCAATTGATTGTCGGCTTTGCACCTGGCGGCGGCGCGGATTTGGCGGCGCGTGCGATTGCCGAGGCTTCTTCACGCTTTTTCCCAACCCCGATTGTGGTGATGAACCGCCCCGGCGCGGGCGGAGCGATTGCCGCGCAGCAGGTGGCGGGCATGGCGCCGGATGGGCTCAATCTGCTGGTCGGCGGCGGGAGTGAGAGCATCGCCCTGCCAGCCTTTCGGGACCTGCCCTATGATCCCAAGAAATCCTTTCGCGCCATTATCCGCATCACGCGCCAGCCGCTACTGATCGTCGCCCGGCGCGGTGGGCGCCTTGCTGATTTGCAGAGCGTGATTGAGGCTGCAAAGCGCGCCCCCGGCGCCATTCCCCATGCCTCCTCCGGCCAGGGTTCGATTTATCATGCGGTGTTTGTCTTGCTCTCACGTGCCGCGAATATCGAATTGCTGCATGTGCCCTTCACGGGCGGCGCGCCAAGCTTGCAGGCGTTGATGGCGAATACGGTGGAATTGGCAGTACTCGCCCCGGAGGAAATGGCAGGGCTTGCCAATGCAGGGGAAATCCGCCCTCTGGCGGTGGCCTCAGCGGCGCGTATTCCGGGCTATCCTGATGTGCCCACACTCCGCGAATTGGGCTTTGATGTGGTGATTGAAAACATGAAGGGGCTGAATGCGCCTGCCGGGCTGCCGGATAATGTTTACACAAGTCTGCATGATCGCTTCCGCCAGGGCATGCAGGCGCCGGCCTGGAAAACATTTCTGGAACGCACCGGCGCCATGGATGGCTATCTGGATGGGCCTGGCTATCAGCGCGCCATGGATGATGTGCTGGATTCGCTGCGGGCGGCGTTGGCGAGGTAAGCCTAACTTGCGCTGGGGATCACACTATCCCCAGCCCTGCCTTCCAGCACCGCATCAAACAGTTTTATCTGTTGCGGCAAGCAGATGGATTGCAGATCATAACGTTCAAGCAAGGTCCGTCGCGCGGCCTTGCGGATTGGCTCAAAGCGATCCGGGTTCGCCAGCGCGTCCACCACGGTCTCGGCCAGCGCGCCGGTGTCGAAAAACGGCACCAGCAACCCGTTCACACCATGTTCGATCACTTCCTGCACGGGCGGCGTGGCGGAGCCGATCACCAAAGCCTCGCAGCCCATGGCCTCGATCATGGACCAGGACAGCACATAGGGATACGTCAGATAGACATACGCGCGGGTGATGCGAAATAGCGCGAGCAAGGCAGGATGCGGAATGCGCCCGGTGAAATGCAGCCGGGTCAGGTCCAGCTTATCACCCAATTCTTCGAGCAAATGTGCCCGCCAGGAACGCCCATCCGTGGGTTTCGGGCCATAGCCACGCGCCTCGCCCCCCACCAGCACCACTTGCGCTTGCGGCCGGCGCGCCAGAATTTCCGGTAAGGCGCGCATGAAAACATCAAAGCCGCGATAGGGTTCCAGATTGCGGGAGACGAAGGTGATCACCTCATCACCGCGCTTGATCACGCTGCCATTCGGCAATTTCAAATGGTGCGGACCAATCGGGGTTGCCACTTCGCTATTCACCCCTTCATGCACCACGGAAATCTTGCGCCGGAATACTTCGGGAAAGCGGCTGCGCTGGTAATGCGTCGGGCTCACGCCCCAATCCATCGCCTCCAGCGCGGGGGCTTGCGGCAGGTTCAAAAGCCTGGTGCGCGCCGCTTCATCCAATTCGACCTTATGCGCTGGGTTGAAGCCGACATCGCCGCCCGCGGTGGTGAAGTGGAATTCGCAGTAATGCAGAAGCTTCGCATTGGGGAAGATATCTGGCAGGAACATGCCTTCCCCCCAGCCCGGATGGCAGCAGATGATATCGGGGCGGAAGCCTTTGCTCCGCAGATCAACCAAGGCCCGCGCCACATTCTGGGCGCGGCGGATGGAAGCCTCCATGGCGCGCAGATAGTGATGCGTCTTGTCCCCCGCGCCCTGAGGTTCCGGGTAGCGGATATGGGTGACGCCGGGGAGCGAGATGTTTTCACGCTCGCCAAGGCCCACCACCCGGGCGCCCGGACGCGCGGCGATCACCGGCGCCAGATGGCGGTATTGGCCGGGGAAATTCTGGTGAATGAACAGCGCCTGAACCAAGCAATCGCACCCTGAAGTGAACTGCCGTTAAATCCGCCATTTGCCGGATGCGCGCAATTGCCCCCTTGGCGCCGCGGCACGAAGCCCCGAGAATGGCGCCAGATCAGGAGAGAAAGACCCCATGACATTCGATTTCACTGGCAAGAAGGTTTTGGTCGCGGGCGGCAGCCGCGGCATTGGGCGTTCCATTGCGCTGGGCTTTGCCGCCGGCGGGGCCGCGGTTTCCATCTGCGCCCGCGGCGCCGCAGGGCTGGAAGTCACGCGGGCCGAGATCGCTGCCCATGGCGTGCAGGCCCATGCGCAGCCGGCGGACCTGGCCAATCAGGCGCAAATCGAAGCCTGGGTGGCCGCCGCCGCCGCTGCGCTTGGGGGCGTGGATGTGCTGGTGAATAATGCCTCGGGCTTTGGCATGGCAGATACGGAAGAAGGCTGGCAGAAAAGCCTGGATGTGGATGTGATGGCGACCGTCCGCGCCTCCCGCGCTGCGCTGCCTTTTCTGCGCGCGGCCAAGGGGTGCATTGTGAATACCACCTCCATCTCCGGGCTTGGGCCTTCGGTCCGCACGCCGGCCTATGCGGCGGTGAAGGCGCTGGTCATCAATTACACGGCATCGCAGGCAGCGGGCCTCGCCAAGGATGGCATTCGCGTGAATGCGATTGCGCCTGGCTCGATCGAATTTCCGGGCGGCATGTGGGAAGAACGCAAAACCACCGACCCCACGCTTTACGGGCGCATCCTGGCCGGCATCCCCTTCGGCCGCTACGGTACGCCGGAAGAAGTCGCCAATGCGGCGCTATTCCTGGCATCCCCCTTGGCGGGCTGGATCACAGGGCAGACCATTGTGGTGGATGGCGGCCAGACCCTGGGCTGAGGGATCATCCAGCCGGTGAATTAAAAACTTCAAAATTATGAGTTGGACAGCTTGCCGGGGCTGGCTTAGTCAGTTCGGCAGAGTGCCAGAGGGGTCTGTGAAGGGCCGCCTCAGGCGCCATATCAACGGGGCGGGCTTCGCCCTCGATCATAGCCAGTAGCGGAGAGAGACATGGACACGAACCAAAGCATGGGCAAATGCCCGGTGATGCATGGCAAGCCAACCGCGGCGCGGTTCAGCACCCGGGCCAATAATGATTGGTGGCCCAATCAGCTGAATCTGCGCATCTTGAGCCAGCAATCCGCCAAATCCAACCCGATGGATGCGGGCTTCAGCTATGCTGAAGCGTTCAATAAGCTCGACCTGCAAGCGCTGAAGAATGACATTTTTGCGCTGATGACGGTGTCACAACCCTGGTGGCCTGCGGATTACGGGCATTACGGGCCGTTCTTTGTGCGTATGGCCTGGCATGCTGCCGGCACCTACCGCACCGCCGATGGCCGGGGTGGTGCCTCCACGGGCGCGCATCGCTTCGCGCCGGAAAATTCCTGGCCAGATAACGGCAATCTGGACAAGGCACGCCGCCTGCTGTGGCCGGTGAAGCAGAAATACGGCAACAAGATTTCCTGGGCTGATATGTTCATCCTGGCTGGCAATTGCGCCATTGAATCCATGGGCCTGAAGCCTTTCGGCTTTGGCGGTGGGCGCGTGGATATTTGGGAACCGGAACAGGATATCTATTGGGGCACGGAAGAAACCTGGCTGGACGATAAGCGCTATACGGGCGACCGCATTCTGGAAAACCCGCTGGCCGCCGTGCAGATGGGCCTGATTTACGTCAATCCCGAAGGCCCGAATGGCAAGCCGGACCCGCTCGCCTCTGGCCGCGACATTCGCGAAACCTTTGCGCGTATGGCGATGAATGATGAGGAAACCGTGGCCCTGGTTGCCGGCGGCCATACCTTCGGCAAGTGCCATGGCGCTGGCCCCGCGAGCAATGTGGGCCCGGAACCGGAAGCCGCGCCGCTGGAACAGATGGGCTTTGGCTGGAAGAACAGCTTCGGCACCGGCATGGGCGGCGATGCAATTACCAGTGGCATTGAAGGTGCTTGGACCACGAACCCGACCAAGTGGGACAATAACTATTTCGAAAACCTGATGAACCATGATTGGGTGCTGACGAAAAGCCCGGCTGGTGCCAATCAGTGGATTCCTGCCAATGGTGCTTTGGCGGATGCCGTGCCGGATGCGCATGACCCCACCAAGCGCCACGCGCCGATCATGACCACGGCGGATATGGCGATGAAGCTGGACCCAGCCTATGGGCCGATTTCGCGTCGCTTCCTGGAGAACCCGGATCAATTGGCCGATGCCTTCGCGCGTGCTTGGTTCAAGCTGACGCATCGCGATATGGGGCCGAAGGTCCGCTACCTTGGCACGGATGTGCCGAAGGAAGATCTGATTTGGCAGGACCCGGTGCCGGCGGTTGCGCATAAGCTGGTGGATGCCGCCGATATTGCGGCGCTGAAGGCGCAAATCCTGGTGACAGGCTTGGCGGTTTCCGAATTGGTCGCAACCGCTTGGGCTTCCGCTTCCACCTATCGTGGTTCGGATCGTCGCGGTGGTGCCAATGGTGCGCGCATTCGCCTGGCACCCCAGAAGGATTGGGAAGCCAATCAGCCGGGGCAACTCGCGAAGGTGCTTGCGGCGCTGGAAAGCGTACAGAAGGCCTTCAACGCTTCCGCTGCTGGCGGCAAGCAGGTGTCCTTAGCCGATCTGATTGTGCTGGGCGGTTGCGCTGCCATTGAAGCGGCGGCCAAGGCTGCCGGCCATGCGGTGACAGTGCCCTTCACGCCGGGCCGCACGGATGCGAGTGCTGCGCAAACCGATGCGGAAAGCTTCTCGGTGCTCGAGCCGGAAGCTGATGGTTTCCGCAATTACCGTAAGCTTGCTTACAAGGTGAAGGCGGAAGAACAGCTGGTGGACAAGGCGCAACTGCTGACGCTGACCGCGCCGGAAATGACCGCTCTGGTGGGTGGCATGCGTGCGCTGAATGCCAATGTTGGCCAGGCGCAGCATGGTGTTTTCACCAAGCGTCCGGGCGTGCTCACGAATGACTTCTTCGTCAATGTGCTGGATATGGCAACTGTGTGGAAGCCCGTGTCTGACTCGGCTGACATGTTCGAAGGCCGTGACCGCGCGTCTGGTAATGTGAAGTGGACCGCGACGCGCGTGGACCTGGTGTTCGGTTCCAACAGCGAATTGCGCGCCCTTTCCGAAGTTTATGCGCAGGACGACAATCAGGCGAAATTCGTGAAGGATTTCGTGGCTGCCTGGAACAAGGTGATGATGCTGGATCGCTTCGACCTCGCTTGAGGTCCCGATCCATCACGTATTGAAGGGGCGCCGGTCACAAGCCGGCGCCCTTTTTCGTGCTTGACGCTTGCGGGTGGGCAGAGGACGCTTCGTCGCACCTTCCCAAGGTTTGATCGCTGGAGAGCACCATGCCCGAATCCGATCCCGAAGCCGAATTCGATATGGCGTTGGCGCGCGCCGATGTGGTTGTGCCACCGGAACGTCGTGCGGCGATGATGGAAGGCTTTCGCGCCTGGTGTGAGATGCGGAAGCTTCTCAATGAACCCATGCCGCTGGCAACCGAACCGGCTTTCGCGCTGACCCAGCCGGCAGGGCCGCGAGCATTTTCAAGCCAAGCG
>JBILPX010000176.1:0-6591 GCA_044373565.1 Roseomonas sp. | reverse complement strand
AATTGGTGAAGGAAGTGCTGCTCGGTAATAGCGTTCTCCTAGCTGGAGCCTCGGAGAGTTCTGCCTTTCAGGCGACTGACGTCCGAAGTCAGTGGGCCGCCTGGTTCGCCGCATCTCCACTCAAACCCACGAAGGCTCTGACGGCCGGCAGATCGAGCGATTCAGGCAGGGCCACCGCATAGACCCCACCCTCGATCGGCTCGCCCAGGATCGGCACCGCCAGAAGCCGCTGGTCCAGCCAGGCCTCGCCGTCCAGCACGACGCTGATCCCAATTCCTGCGGCCACAGCCTCCCTCGCGGCCTCTCGGCTTCCTACCTCAAGGGCAATACGGCCGGAAAGGCCCTGCGCTGCAAAGGCCGTTTCCATCATGGCGCGTGTCATTGACCCAGGCTCGCGCAAAACCAGTGGCCCTTCGGCCAGTTGCACCAGGCTGATTCCCGCACGCGGCGCCGAAGCCGGCACGCAGGCAATCAGGCGCTGCTTGACCAACAAAGTGCAGGACATACCCTCCTCTGGCCGTGTCAGGGTCATGATCGCGACCTCGATCTCACAGGCCGCAAGTGCTTCCAGCAACCCATTCGTATTACCCAGCCGAGTGCGGATCCTCAGGTCCGGATAGGCCACCATCAAGGCAGCGATGCATGGCATGGCGTGCGCCGGCGTCGAAAGGCCGATGGCAATGCTGCCACGGCTTAAGTCGCGGGATTGCTGCATCGTATTTTCCAGCTCATCCATGCGGCCCAGTACCAGTCGCGCGCGGGCCAGCAAATCCTGCCCGGCGTCAGTCAAGGCAATGCGTGGACGACGATGAAATAACAAAGTACCGCAGGCACGCTCCAGACCCGTGAGCGTGACCGAGATGGTAGGCTGGCTTAGGCCAAGGATCTCGGCGGCGCGCGATATGCTGCCGCCTTCGACTAAGGCGGCGAAGCAGCGCAGCGCATTCAGGCTGATTGTACCCTCTCGCCGGCCGCGACGGGTCTCATTTGTCATCATGAAAGCCTTGAAGTGTCATTCAATCGTCACCTTCTTCTTTTATCATAATCGAATTGTTACTTCCTAACGATAGTATAATTCTATGGAGAATACCATGCCCAATGTGTCCCGCCGCAGCGTGTTTGGCGCCGGCGCCGCCTTCCTCGGAGCGCTTGATGCAAGCTTGGCCCAAGCGCAGCAGCCCGCCCCCCGGCGTGGTGGCACTTTGGTTTATGCGCAAATGTCAGGCAATCGGCGCGGTGGCGACGCGACCAATTCCCGCCATCCTTATTTCATGGTCGATCTCATTACCCGGTCCGCCTACAACACTCTTGCCTGGGTGGATGACGAACTGAAGCTCCAGCTTGAACTGGCCTCCCGCATTGAACCCGCGGATGCATCACTGAAGGTTTGGGAGGTAACGATCCGCGAAGGCGTGCGCTTCCATGATGGTCGCGTCTTGACAACGGCGGATGTCGCGTCATCCTTCGAATTGCACCGTCGGCGCAACTTTGCCTCGCAGCAAATCCAGCGCACTGAGGTGGTTAACCCCACCATAATCCGCTTCCACCTGGATGCCGGGAACTCCGAATTCCCCTTCGTGCTCGCTGAATATGATTGCGTCGTGATGCCGGCGAACCCCGATTTCGAGCGCATCGGCATGGAGGGCATCGGCACCGGGCCGTTCCGCATCACCGGCAGCGACCCGCAGCGACGCATGACCTTCGAGCGCTTCGATGATTACTGGCGCCAGGGCTTTCCCTACCTGGACCGGCTGGAAGTGGTCAACCGCGAAGGCCAGACCGAGGCCGCACTCGCGGGCTACCGCGCGCGTCAGTTCGACGCGATGCTGAACATCGACCCGCGCCTGATCCGCCAGATGGAGCGTGAGGCACAGACGGATTTGGTGCCTGCGGCCTCCGGCGATCAAGCAGTTATCATCCTGCCGAAGCACCCGGGATCGGCCTTCAACGACGTGCGCATCCGCCGCGCACTTTCCGCCGCCATCGACCGCGAAGGGCTGGTGCGGATCATCTATGGCGGCGCGCGTTGGGGCTGGATCGGCAATGACAGCCACCTCGCCGCCGCCGACCCGATGTTCGTCGCCCCCGAACGCCCCCGCGACCTGGCTTTGGCGCGGCGCCTGCTGGCAGAGGCCGGTCACCCGAACGGGATCACCTTGCCGACGCTGTATTTTGCGCCGCAATGGCCGGAGATGGCGCGCTACTTCCAATTCATTCAGGAAAGCGTGCGCGAGGCCGGCATCACTTTGCCGATCGAGGAACGGCCGAATGACGGCTATCTGCGCTTCCGCACGGGCGATGCCGATGTAAGCAAGGGTAACTGGCACCGCTTTGCCTATACCGCCGTCGGTCCGCGTAATCCGGGCATAAGTCTTTTCCGCATGCGGCCCGCAAACAATGAGAGCGGCTATTGGTCTGGCCCTGCGGCTGAACGTTACATGGCACTTTACGCGCGTGCGATGCTGACAGCCGAAGCCGCTGCGCGGCGCGCCATTTATGCCGAAATGCAGGAGCTCCTGCGCGAAGAAGTGCCGGCCATTCTACCCGCCGGGCGTAACAATGTGCTGATCAAGCGCAGCACGGTCCAGAACCTGAAAAATCACCCGCAGCATTGGTCCATCCGCTGGGATGAAGTCTGGCGCTCGGCCTGAGGAGGAACTTGCCATGAACATCACCCGACGCGGCCTCGCGGGCCTCGCCCTCACCCCCTTGGCGGCTGCCGCGCAAACCGCAACGCCGCGGCGCGGCGGCACCATTATCGTCGCGCAATGCTCGGCCAACCGCTTCGTCGCCTCTGCGCAGACCGCCCGCCACCCTTATTTCACCGTCGATCTGACCACGCGCATTCCCTACAACGCGCTTGTCTGGGTGGATCGCGAAATGCGGCTCCAGCCCGAACTCGCCACCGCCTGGGCTCCCGCCAGCGCGGACCAGAGCGTGTGGGACATCACGCTGCGCCCCGGCGTGCGCTTCCATGACGGCACGCCGCTGCGCGCGGAAGATGTCGTCGCCTCCTATGAATTGCACCGTCAGCGCAACTTCGCTTCGGGCCAGATCCAGAAGATCGAGGCGATGGCCGATGGCCGGGTGCGCTTTACGCTCGATGCCGGGAATTCCGAATTCCCTTATGTCCTGGCCGAATACCAGAACATGATCATGCCAGCCGCACCGGTCGAGACCATCGGCAATACCGGCATCGGCACAGGCCCATTCCGCTTCGCCTCAACCGACCCCAACCGTATCGCGGTCTATGAGCGCAACCCCGCCTATTGGCGCGAGGGCTTCCCCTATCTCGACCGGATCGAGTTGCACAATCGCGAAGGCCAGCAGGAAACGGCATTGGCCGGGCTGCGCTCCGGGCAATTCGATGTGGTCATGACCATCGATCCGCGCAGCGTGCGCGGCTTGCAGCGCGATGCGGACCTGATCGTGGACAGCGGCGGTGGTGGCCATCACTACGTCATCCAACTGCCTAAGCACCCGGGCTCGCCCTTCGAGGACAAGCGGGTGCGCCAAGCCCTGGCGCTGGGCGTGGACCGCGAGGCGATCGTCCGCCTGGTCTATGGCGAGGGTAATGGCTGGGTCGGCAATGACAGCCACCTTGTCGCCGCCGATCCGAATTTCCTAGCGCTGCCCCGCATCCCGCGCGCCGAAGCCGTTGCGCGCGCCAGGGCGCTGCTGGCCGCCGCTGGGCACCCTAATGGAATCAATCTCGGCACGCTCTACTGGTCGCCGCAATCGCCCGAGGTTGGCCGCTATTTCCAGGTGCTCCAGGAAACCGCGCGCGAGGCAGGGCTGACGATGGCGCTGGAGCAGCGCCCGGCGGATGGCTATGTGCAGTTCCGCACCGGCGACAATGACTTCTCCAAAGGTAGCTTCCACCGCTTCGCGATGACCGCGGTAGGTCCGCGCAACCCAGGCATTTCGCTGTTCCGTATGCGCGGCGCTTTTGTGGAATCCGGCCATTGGCGCGGGCCGGAGCAAGACGCTTATATGGCGCTCTATGCACAGGCGATGCGCGAGGGCGATGCGCAGGCCCGTCGCGCGATGTTCAGTCAGATGCAGCGCATCCTTCATGAGGAAGTGCCGGCGCTGCTGCCTGCCGGCACCATGACCTTCTCGGTCCGCCGCCGCCATGTCCAGGGCTTTGAATTCCATCCGCAGATCTGGTCGGTGCGCTTCGATGAGGTCTGGCGCGCTTGATTTTACTGGTTCTGCGGCGCGGCGCGCTGTCGCTCGTCACGCTTTTCCTTCTGGCGAGCTTCATCTTCTTCGCCACCGAAGTGCTGCCGGGCGATGCGCTGGACGTGTCGCTTTCGGCCGACGAGATCGCGATGATGCCGCCCGAGGTGCTGGCCCGGCGCCGTGCGGAGCTTGGCCTCGATCGGCCGATCCTCGAACGCTACACGGGCTTCCTTGGCGGGCTACTGCGATTCGACCTGGGGCGCACCATCATCACCCGCGCGCCGGTGGCTGATATTGTCGCCATGCCGCTGCGCAATTCCGTGGCGCTGGCGGGGTTGACGCTGCTGCTGGCCCTGCCGGTTGCGCTGGCCATCGCCATGGCGGCGGCGCAGGCGAAGGGACGGCTGCTGGACAATGCGGTTTCGGGGGCTGCGATCATCGGCTACTCGATCCCGGAGTTTGTCACGGGCCTATTGCTGATCGCAGTCTTCGCCGTCTGGTGGCCGCTATTCCCAGCCACCATCACCGCCAGCACCGATGACCCGCTCAGCGTACTACTGGCCGCGGCTCCTCTTGCTATCGCCACCACTATCATCGGTTCCATCGCCTATCTGGGGCGGATCCTTCGCGTCGGGCTGATTGAGGTGATGGCGGCGGATTTCGTCGAGCGGCTGCATCTTTCGGGCATCCCGCGCTGGCGCATCCTTTGGCTGCACGCCTTGCCGGCTGCGATGATCCCGGGGCTTTCGGCTGCCGCCCTGTATGCTGCCTCGCTGGTTTCGGGCGTTGTGGTGGTGGAGCTGGTCTTTGCTTATCCCGGCATCGGCGCCGAGCTTGTGCGCGCGGTGACGCGGCGCGAGGTGCATGTTGTGCAGGCCATCGCGCTGGCCGCTGCCGTCTGCGTGGTGCTGTTCAACCTTGCGGCCGATCTGGGCATCGTCGCCCTCGACCCACGGACCAGGCGGTCTTGACCGCGTTGCTGCGACGCCCAGCGGCACTACTAGGCCTGCTTCTCGTGGCGATGCACCTGGTCGTGGCCATCGCAGCACCCTGGATCGCGCCCTTCGCGCCGACCTCCCTGCTGGATGCGCCGCTGGAGCCGCCGAACGCCACCTACTGGCTCGGCACGGACGATCTTGGCCGCGACGCCTTCTCGCGTCTGCTCTGGGGCGGACGGGTCGCCATGATGGTCGCCTTCGCGGCCGGGGCGGTCGCGGTGCTGGGCGGCGCGCTACTGGGCCTCTGCGCCGCCTATCGGCGCGGCAGCTTCGATGACGTGCTGATGCGCCTAGTCGAGATGAAACTCGCTGTGCCGACCATTCTTTTCGTGGCCATCTTCGTCACGGGTTTCGGGCAGTCCGTTCCGGTACTGATCGTGGCTGTCGGCATCATCCAAATGATGGGTGTGGTCCGTACCACCCGCGCAGCCGGCATCGTATTGATGGAACAAGGCTATGTGCGCGCAGCGCAACTGAATGGTGAAAGCGGGGCCACCATTATCCTGCGCGAATTGCTGCCGAACGTGGCCGACCTGATGGCGGTAGAATTCGCGCTCCGCGCCTCCTCCGCGCTGCTGCTGGTCTCGGCGCTGTCCTTCCTCGGCCTAGGCATTTCCCCGCCCACGCCCGATTGGGGCTTGATGGTGGAGGATGGGATGGCACTGCTGGAAAGCGAGCCAGCGCTCGTGCTTGCCCCCGCTTTGTGCATCGCATCCCTGGTGCTGGGCATCAACCTTGCGGCCGAAGGGCTGTCCGATGCGTTGGGGCTGGATGCGGCGCGAGGTGGCGGTGGCTGATCCCGTGCTCCAGGTCTGTGACCTTTCCATCGCCTGGTGCGGCCCGGATGGGCGCGCGAACCGTGTCGTGGATGGCGTGTCCTTCGACCTCGCTGCCGGTGGCACGCTGGGCATCGCGGGTGAGAGCGGCAGCGGCAAATCCACCCTGGCACGCGCCCTGCTGGGCCATTGCCGGGCTGGCAGCGCGATCACCAGTGGCCGCATCCGCCTGGATGGTGATGATCTGGCCGCCCTGTCCGAACCCGAACTGGCCCGTCGGCGCGGTCGCCAGATGGCGATGGTGCCGCAGAACCCGCTGGCCTCGCTCACCTTCCACCTGCCGGTGGGGCGGCAGCTTGAGGAGGTACTGCGGTGGCGCGCCGGGCTATCGGCCAGCGCCGCCCGGCTTCGTGCAGTTGAGCTGTTTGGCCAAATGGGCCTGCCCGAGCCCGAGCGGCTCGCGCGCCGTTACCCGCATCAACTCTCCGGCGGGCAGCGCCAGCGCGTGGTGCTGGCCTGCGCCATCGCCTGCGACCCATTGCTGCTGGTGCTGGACGAGCCGACCACAGCGCTGGACAAGACTACCGAGGCGCAGGTGCTGGACCTGATCCGCCGCCTGCGCGCAGCCCGAC
>JBILPX010000175.1:0-6638 GCA_044373565.1 Roseomonas sp. | reverse complement strand
CCTGCCCTGCCAGACCGGCTTTCCAATGACCCAAGCAGCCCCTTTTACGATGAGGCGCTGCTGAGCCGCGGCGTTGGCATTCGCTTCAAGGGTCAAGAAAAGACCAATGTCGAGGAGTATTGCGTCTCGGAAGGCTGGGTCCGGGTTAGCCTGGGCAAGGCTTTGGATCGCCGCGGCAAGCCGCTGACGATGAAACTTACCGGGACAGTGGAGCCTTTTTTGCGGTAACGGGCCTAAGGCGCTCACTCTGATTGCACCATCGACGACCGCCGACGATCAACACATCTTTTTTTTATAACAAAAAATGTCGCGGTGGCGATTTAATAGTATCACGACATCGAGTACGGTCTTCAAGTTTTTTTTGAGGACCGAAGCGCATGCCCAACCCCTTGAAGCGTTTGACCTCGGCAGTGATCGCCTCGGCGATTGTCGCCATCATGGCGCCGCTGCCCCTATCTTCTGCCGCTGCCCAATCCCTGCCGACACGGCTTGGCGATCTCACGCTTGAGAATGGGTTTCCCAGCCGCCAGACCGCAGATCGACTCTATGACGAAATGGATTTCCAGCGGGCAACCCAGGCCTATCTCTGGGCGCTGCCGGCGGTAGGCTTCAAGGCGCTTTATGATGCGCAAACCAAGACGCTGGGCGCCAGCAATGGCGATATCATGTTCTATCGTGATTTGGCGGATAAGGCGGGCATGCTGACGCCCAATATCACCACGCTTTATGCCTTCAGCTTCTGGGATCTGGCCCGGCAAGGGCCGATGGTTGTGGAAGTGCCGCAAGGTTTGACAGCGGGCGGCGTCATGGACATTTGGCAACAGCCGATCACCGATATGGGCCAGACAGGGCCGGACAAGGGCGCCGGTGGCAAATACCTGATCCTGCCGCCTGGCAGCCCTGATATTGCCGCGCCGGGTTACACCGTCTTTCGCGCGCCCAGCAACCAAGTGTGGTTTGGCACCCGCGGGCTTGATCCTGACAGGGCTGTGGCGGAAGCCACTTTGCGCAAATTCAACATTTATGGCTGGAACCAACGGGCACAGCCCGCCCCCACGAAATTCCTGGAAGTGGGGGGCCGTGCCTGGCAATCAGCGCAGCCCGACACGCTGGAATATTGGAAGCTATTGGCCGAGCTTTACGCCAATGAACCGGTGGCGCCACGCGACCGCGTGATGTTCGGCATGTTGCGGTCCCTTGGCATCGCGCCAGGCACGGCCTTCAATCCAGACGCACGGCAGACGCGCATTCTGACGGACGCGGCCAAGGTTGGTGAATTGATGGCGCGCACTATTGCCTATGACAAGCGCTATGCGGGTGCCACAGTTTATCCCGGCAAGCGCTGGGAATATGCGGTGCTGTTCGATCTTGATCAGGAATCGCCGGATAAGAACCGCGTTCAATTCGATGAGCGTTCATCCTGGTTCTATGAAGCCATTGGCATGTCCGTTGGCATGCAGGGACGTATCGTTGGCTTTGGGCAGGTGTATCTTGAAACCTCCAAGGATCGGGATGGCAATTGGCTTGATGGCGGCAAAACCTATCGCTTGCGGGTTGAGCCCAACCCGCCGGTGCGGCAATTCTGGTCCATCACGCTTTATGACAATGTGACGCGCGGGCCCCTGGTGACCGCGCAGGGCGCTGCTGATCTTTCCTCGCGCAATCCTGATTTAGTGAAGAATGCTGATGGATCGGTGGATGTCTATTTCGGGCCGGAACGGCCGGCCAATGCGGCGAATTGGATCAGGACAAACTCCGGCAAGGGCTGGTTTCCCTATTTCCGCTTTTACGCCGCAACAGAAGCCTATTTCGACAAAAGCTGGCAGCTGAATGATATCGAGTTAGTGAGATAAGCCGGCGTGCAGCAGGGAGGATCTATCATGTCCATATCCATCAAACGCCGCGGATTGTCAGCCTTGGCGCTTTCAACATCCATCGCACTGACCATCAGGCCTTCATGGGGCAACACCGCCATCACGCCCGATGAAGCCAAGGCCATTGCGCGTGAGGCTTGGGCCTATGCCTATGCACCGCTGCAGGGCTACCAGACCATGTATAACCAGACGCAGAATAAGGCGTTCGGTGGCTTTGTCGGTGGCTTCAATCAGTTCCGGCATTATGCGCGTTCCGCCACACCCGCGGATACGGATATTGTGACACCCAATAACGACACGCCTTATTCCTGGGCGTGGTTGGATTTACGTGCAGAACCCATGGTGTTGTCTCTGCCCGCGGTACCGGCGCCGCGCTATTACGTGAACCAATGGTTTGATCTTTACACGCATAATTTTGCCTATACCGGCGTGCGCTCTACGGGGCGGGAGGCTGGAAACTATCTGTTCGTTGGCCCGCGTTGGAAGGGTACTGTACCTGCCGGCATCACCAAGGTTTTTGTGGCCGAAACTGAATTTGTGGGAACCCTCACGCGCACGCAACTCCTTGGCGCCGAGGATGTCGCCGCGCTGCAGGCGGTGCAGGCGGGCTATAAGCTTACGCCGATGTCGCAATTCACTGGCACAGCCGCGCCTACTGCCGCGCCTGCCATTGATTGGCCGGTATGGGATGCCGCGAAGGCCGAGGGGATTGAGTTCATTTCCTATCTGAACGCGCTTCTGCCCTTCATGCCGATACAGGCTTCAGAGCAGGAGATGTTTGCCCGCTTTGCGCGTATTGGCATTGGTGCCGGCAGGAATTTCAATGCAAATACGCTTTCGCCGGAAATCCGGGCAGCGATAAAAGCGGGCAGTGCCGAAGCAGCCAAGACGCTGCGCGAAGGTGCTGTTCAGCAAAAGGATTCACGGGCGATGTTCGGCACGCGTGAAGAATTGGCTGATGGCTACATCACAAAGCGCAATTACGGCGCCATGCTGGGCATTTACGGCAATACAAAGGAGGAGGCTGTCTATGGCAGCCAACAGACAGACAGTGATGGCAAGGTTCTGGATGGCAATCGGCGCTGGATATTACGCTTTGAGCCAGGCCAACTTCCGC
Source organism: Roseomonas sp. (assembly GCA_044373565.1). Taxonomy (GTDB): domain Bacteria; phylum Pseudomonadota; class Alphaproteobacteria; order Acetobacterales; family Acetobacteraceae; genus Neoroseomonas. Next base: position 3,647 of record JBILPX010000175.1, on the reverse strand, counting down.
CCGTGACGGAATTCTGGTCCATCACCATGTACAATTTGCCGCAGCGATTCTTGGTGGATAATCCGCTGAACCGCTATTCAATTGGTGATCGTACGGCGGGCCTTGCGAAAGGCGCTGATGGATCGCTTGAAATCTACATGCAGGCGGAAAGTCCTGGGCCTGGTAAGGAATCCAACTGGCTGCCGGCGCCAAAAGGCCCGTTCTTTTTCGTGGGACGCTTCTATGGCCCGAAGGCCGAGGCCCTGGATGGGCGCTGGAATCTTCCGGCGCTCATTGAGATGAAATAGCGCCGTATCCGCGGGGGCAATACCGTCGGAGTGAGCGATCTTTCTTGTGCTTCAAGATATCTTGTGAAGCAGAGCATTTTCAAGTCAGGTGGACGCATTTGGCTCGGACATGCTCTGTAGATTAGGCTAGTTGGCCTTCCCTGATGCCTTGAAGCGGCGTGCAATTGGCGCAATTACACACAAAAAAATTGGCAGACAAAGCACCAAGCCCGGCCCGAACGGTGCTGTGATGGCGCAAAAAACGCATGACCCAATGATGATCCGGTTTCGGGCGCGCGCGCTGGTTTGAATATTGAGCAGCCCCCAGAGAAAGAGCGAGGGCGCGATGAAAAAGACCAAGAAATATCTGGCGAAGGCTAAGCTTTCTGGAAAGTCGTTCAGCAATGACCTAAGCGCTAGAAAAAACAAATCTACTGGCAAGCTTAAAGGTGAGACCACCAGATAAAACCCAATGAGCCCGTAAAGCATGGCAAAACTAGGCAGCAAAGGCAGCATACCCAGCGCGCCAAAGACAAGTGCCATTGCCGCGCGCCGTCTATGACTGTTAGGAGCCGGAGAAAAGTTTTCTTGCGTGATGCTCACGCGCTCGCCGCATCCAATTCCGCAACCGAAGCCGCATCCAGCGTCAGCGCCGCAGCCTTCACCAGATCCACCAATTGCGCCGAGGTCGTGGCGCTCGCAATCGGCGCTGCCAGACCCGGGCGGCCCTTGAACCAGGCAAGCGCCACTTGCGCCGGCGTGGCGCCCATGCGCGCCGAAACCTTGTCCAAAGCGGCCAGCACCTTCAGCCCTTTTTCATTCAGGTATTTCCCGGCGCCACGCGCACCACGCAGGCTTTTGCCTAGGTCAGCCTCGGTCCGGTATTTGCCGGACAGAAAGCCGGAAGCGAGCGAATAATAAGGAATGACGCCCACACCTTCGGCAGCGCAAAGAGGCAGCATATCCGCTTCAATACCGCGTTCCAGCAGATTGTAATGCGGCTGCATGGTCTGATAGCGCGGCAGGCCATGCTTTGTGCTGATCTCAAGCGCTTCCTTGAAGCGCGCGGCAGAGAAATTGGAAGCGCCAATGGCGCGCACCTTGCCCGCCTTGATCATTTTGTCGAAGGCGGCGAGGGTTTCTTCCTGCGGCACGCTCTCATCATCGCGGTGGCTTTGGTAGAGATCAATCACATCCGTCCCAAGGCGCCTGAGCGATGCTTCAATGGCGCTGGCTAGGTAGGAAGGCGAAAGCCCCTTGCCGATGCCAGGCATTTCCATGCCCGCCTTGGACAGGATCAGCACATCATGGCGGCGTCCGCGCGCCTTAAGCCATTCGCCCATAATGCTCTCAGATTCGCCACCCTTATTGCCCGGCACCCAATAGGCATAGACATCAGCGGTATCGAGCGCATTGAGGCCAAGCTCCACCAGCTCATCCAAAATCCGGAAGGATTGCGCCTTGTCCAAGGTCCAGCCGAAGACATTGCAGCCGAAAACGACGGGCGGGACGAAAATGCCGGAACGGCCGAGTTCGATTTTTTGCATGAGGTTTCTCCTGTCTTGCAGCCAGCTTGCAGGCTTTGTGGCGGGCGGAAAAGGGGGGGGGAGGCGCGAAGACAGAAGATGCAGTGCGGTGCATAATGCGCGTCTCTCAGATTACAGCATGATCTGGCAGGATGGTTCACGCAAAGGACAGCATGAAATGAACGCACCCGGTCCCAATCGCAGTTTTCTTTTCGCCCCGGGTGACCATCCGCGCCGGGCCGAGAAAGTGCTTCAGGTGGGCGCCGATGCCGCCATTCTGGATTTGGAAGATGCAGTCGCCATCGCCGCCAAGCCGGCGGCGCGCGGGGCGGTGCGGGCGGCGTTGGAAAGGCCACGCCAATGCCGCGCCTATGTGCGCGTCAATGCCTTTGATACGCCATTCTGCTTTGGTGACCTGCATGCCGTGATCGGCGGCACGCTGGATGGCATTGTCCTGCCCAAGCTGGAAGATGCCGGGCAATTGCTGGCGGTGGATTGGATGATTGGCAATCTGGAAGCCGAACGCTGCCTGCCCGCCGGCGGGATTGACCTGATGCCTATTATTGAAACCGCGCGTGGCTTGGTAGCGCTCCGCGATCTGGCACGCGCTGCGGCGGCGCTGCCCTCTGGCCGCGTCAGGCGGCTTGCTTTTGGTGCGGGGGATTACACCACCGATCTTGGTATTACCTGGACGCTCACGGAGGATGAACTGACGCCGGCGCGAAGCGAATGCGTGCTTGCCTCCCGCGCGGCCGGGCTTGAGCCACCCATTGATACGGTGTTTATCGAATTGCGCGAAACCGCCGCGTTCGAGGCATCTTGTACCCGCGGCATGGTGCTGGGTTTTCAGGGCAGGCTATGTATCCACCCGGATCAGATCGCGCCGGCCAATGCTGCCTATTCTCCGCCTGATGCGGAAATCACGCGCGCCAAGCGCATTGTTGAAGCCTTTGCGGAAGCGGAGGCGCGTGGGCTTGCCTCCATCCAGGTGGATGGACGCTTCGTGGATTACCCGATTGTGCAGAAGGCAGAACGCATTCTGGCGATTGCGGCAAAGATCGTAGCCAAGAAAGGCTGACGCGCCGACGACGTGGCGCGCCAACCTGTTCACAAAAATTACCGCGGCGCGGGCTGTGCCGGCGTCTGCGCCAAGGGTTGGGCGCGCGGGCCATCGGCGCGGCGACCACGGCGTTGCAGCTCGGCACGCGTCAGCGCGCCATCGCTATCCGCATCCATGGAACGGAACATGGCATCGGCCATGACGCGAAGCTCGGGCAGCGTGATCTTGCCGTCGAGGTCCGCATCAACGAAGCGGAAGCGCGCCGATTGGTGGGTTTCCATGCGTTCGCGCATGCCCTCAGGCGGGCCACGGCCTTCGCCGCGACGGGCGTCGTAATAAACGCGAATTTCCTCAACCGTCAGGCCGCCATCCTTGTTCGCGTCAATTTCCGCGAAACGCGCGGCAAGCCAGACAGTGGCTTCTTCGCGCGTCACCTTGCCGTCATTATTGGCGTCAGCGCGGGCAAAAGCCTCACCCATCGCAAAGCCCATCATGCCCATGCCATCGCCACGCTGGCCGTGATGCATCTGATGCATGTGATGGGGGGCAGCGCCCTGCGGGGCAGGGCCAGGCGCTGGCTGAGCGCTGGCAAGCCCCGCCGAGCCAAGGGCGAAAATCGAAGCCAGTAAAAGGGTCCGAGAGGTTCTTGAATTCATAGCAAACTCCTGCAAACGGCAATGCGCCGCGAAGGGACTTATGCGCCCGTTCTGTAACAGCCGCATTGCGCCAGCGCAGACCGCGCGTGAAGAAAGGTAACAGGGATCAGGGCGTGCCACCTTGCCCCAAATCCCACCA
>JBILPX010000174.1:0-6684 GCA_044373565.1 Roseomonas sp. | reverse complement strand
CGATGTGGCGGAAGGCCAGATTTGCGGCCTGATTGGCCCGAATGGTGCGGGTAAGACAACGCTGTTCAATGTCATCAGCGGCATCTATCGCCCGAATGAGGGCAGTGTGCGCTTCGATGGCCACATCACTACCAATGAACCGCGCCACCGCATGGCGCCGCTTGGGCTGGGGCGCACCTTTCAGAACCTGGCCTTGTTCAAATCCATGACGGTGCGCGAGAATATTCTGGCGGGCGCGCATTCCGCGGGCCGTGCCGGATTTTTGGCCAATGCGCTGCGCTTGCCGCAGGCGCGTGCCGAGGATCGGGCGGCACGCCAGCGCGCGGCGGAATTGCTGGCGCTGCTGCAATTGGAAGCGGTGGCCGATCTTCCCGTGATTGACCTACCCTTTGGCACGCAAAAGCGTGTCGAGATGGCGCGCGCGCTGATCAGCCGGCCCAAGCTGCTGCTGCTGGATGAACCCGCGGGCGGGCTCAATCACGGTGAGGTGGATGAATTGGCAACGCTGTTCCAGCATGTGCGGCAAAGCTTCAAGCTCGGGATTTTACTGGTGGAACATCACATGTCGCTCGTGATGCGCGTATCGGATAAGGTGGTGGCACTCGATTTCGGCAAGAAGATCGCGGATGGCACGCCGGATGAAGTGCGCAGCAGCCCCGAAGTAATCCGCGCCTATTTGGGTGATGGCCATGGGGACGCCGCCCATGCTGCTTGAGGTCAAAAACCTCCGTGCCGGTTACGGCCCAACGCAGGTTCTGTTCGGACTGGATTTTGCGGTGGCGGAAGGCGGCGTCACCGCCTTGCTGGGTGCGAATGGCGCGGGCAAGACCACAACGCTGCGCGCTGTTTCCGGCTTGATCCGCCCGGAAGGCGAAGTACTGCTTTCCGGCAAGCGTATTGCAGGCCTAATGACGGAATCCATTGCGCGGCTTGGCGTGGCCCACGTGCCCGATGGGCGCGGCACCTTCATGGAATTGACGGTGGAGGAGAATTTTCGCCTGGGCGCCTATACGCGGCGAGACCCCGATGTGGCGGCGGATTTCGCGCGCATGTGGGAATGGTTCCCGCGCCTGAAACAGCGTTGGCGCCAGCAGGCGGGCACGCTTTCGGGCGGAGAGCAGCAAATGCTGGCCATTGCGCGCGCGCTTTTGCTGCGGCCCAAGCTTCTGTTGCTGGATGAACCGAGCTTCGGCCTGGCGCCGCTGATTGTGCAGGACATCTTCGCCATTCTGCGCCGCATTCGCGCAGAAAGTGGGGTTGGCATTTTGCTCGTGGAACAAAACGCCAATCTGGCGCTTGATTTGGCCGATCACGCCTATCTGCTGGAAACTGGCCGTATCGTGATCTCCGGGCCCGCTGCCGAAATCCGGCAGGATGAGGCCATTCGCCGTTCCTATCTGGGATATTGAAGGATGGAAGCCTTTCTCTTGCAGCTTGCGGCCGGCATCGCGACAGGCGGCATTTATGCCTCGGTCGCGCTGGCAATTGTCATGATCTATCAGGCGACACATCACGTAAATTTCGCGCAAGGCGAAATGGCGACGCTTTCCACCTTCATTGCGCTGACCATGATCCAGGCGGGCCTGCCCTATTGGATGGCTTTTGCTGGGACGCTGGTGGTTTCCTTTGTGATGGGCGCGCTGGTGGAAAGGCTGATCATGCGCCCGGTGCAGCATGCGCCGATCCTGACCCATGTGGGTGTTTATATCGGTATGTTGCTGATTATTGGCAATATGACCGGTTGGGTCTTTGGCTATACGATCCAGATGTTCCCTTCACCTTTTGAAGGCGGCAAGCCGATGCTGGGCGGGCTGTTTTCAGCACATCAGCTTGGCAGTGTTGCCGTGACGCTCGCGGTGCTGATCCTGGTCTATTTGTTCTTCACCAAGACATCGCTTGGGCTGGCCATGCGTGCTGCGGCCTATAACCCGCGCTCTGCAAGGCTGGTGGGGATTCGCGTGGATGTGATGCTGGCGCTGGGCTGGGGCCTGGCGGCGGCGATTGGGTCGGTTGCCGGCATGATGGTGGCGCCCATAGTGTTTCTTGATCCGAATATGATGCTGGGCATTTTGCTTTACGCCTTTGCCGGTGCGCTGCTGGGCGGGATAGATAATCCGCCCGGCGCGGTGATGGGCGGCTTTCTGGTGGGTATCCTGGAAAACTTGGCGGGCGCTTACATTGTTGGCACAGATCTGAAGCTGACGGTCGCGCTGGTGATCATCATTGGCGTGCTGGTGCTGAAACCCTCCGGCCTTTTTGGCCGTGTCGTGTTTACGCGGGTGTAGCGGCATGAGCCTTTCACCCGCACGTTTCCTTCTTATCGTGCTCGGCCTTGCGGCAGCGCTGGCGCCACTTTGGGTGCTGGAAAGCTTTCATCTGTTCCAATTGACCATGGCGGTGATCATGGCGCTCGCGGTGCTCGGGCTTAATATTGTCACGGGCTATAATGGGCAGATATCGCTCGGCCATGGCGCGTTTTTTGCGATTGGCGCTTATGTCACTTCCATCCTGATGGCGCAGGCGGATTGGTCCTTCTACGCCACGCTGCCTTTTGCCGCCGCCATATGCGGCATGGTGGGCTATGCGGTCGGGCTGCCGGCGCTGCGTTTGGGCGGGCTTTATCTGGCGCTGGTTACCTTTTCGCTCGCGGTCGCGGTGCCGCAATTACTCAAGCACAAGGCGCTGGAAGCCTGGACCGGCGGCGTGCAGGGGCTTTTCCTGATAAAGCCCGATCCGCCGCGCTGGCTGACTTCCGTGCTGCCGCTCAATGCCGATCAATACATGTATCTCAATGTGCTGGTCGTATCTGGCATTTGCTTTTTGCTCGCCTGGAACCTGATCCGCGGGCGCATTGGCCGCGCGCTGATGGCAACGCGTGATCACCCCACGGCGGCCGAGGCGATGGGCATGGATATCGCCGCGCTCAAGACCGGCGCCTTTGCGGTGAGTGCCATGATCACCGGTGTCGCCGGTGCGCTTTCTGCCGTGGCGGTGGAATTCGTGGCACCTGATAGCTTCACCTTTCTACTGTCCATTACGTTTTTTGTCGGCATGGTGGTGGGCGGGGTTGCTTCCATTCTGGGATCAGTCTTTGGCGGGTTGTTCGTGCTGTTTGTGCCCAACATCGCCGAAAGCATCAGCCGCGCCGCGCCCGGCGTGATCTATGGCATGATCCTGATCGTTTTTCTGTTCGTACTGCCTGAAGGCTTCGCCGGCCTGGTGCGCCGCATCCTGGCCCGGCTTTCACCCCGTGGAAACTGACAACCACAACAACAAGGAGAGGAATTCACCATGACCATTTCACGTCGCCTTCTTCTGGCCGGCAGCGCAGGCGCGCTGGCCGCACCCAATATCGCCGCCGCGCAGGAAACGCCTGGCGTCACCGCGACCGAAATCCATATCGGCAGCACCAATGCGCTGTCTGGCCCGGTTTCATCCTATTCGGTGATTTCGCGGTGCCTGGAAGCGATGTTCAAGCGCCTGAATGATGAAGGCGGCGTTGGCGGAAGGCGGGTTAAATTCACCGTCTATGATGATGCCTATCAACCGCCACGCACGCTGGAACAAACCCGCCGCCTGGTGGAACGGGACCGCGTGGCCTTCCTGTTCAATCAGCTTGGCACGCCAACCAACAGCGCGGTGCATCGCTACGTCAATCAACGTTCCGTGCCGCATCTGTTCCTGGCAACAGGGGCCGATAAATGGGCCAATCCGCGCGAATTTCCCTGGACCATCGGCTGGCAGCCCAGCTACCGAGTGGAAGCGCAGATCTACACCAAATACGTGCTGGAACAGCGGCCCAATGCGAAGATCGCGCTGCTCTATCAGAATGATGATTTCGGGCGCGATTACCTGCATGGCGTGCAGGATGTGCTCAAGGATCGCTTCCGTTCCATGGTGGTCACCGCCACCAATGAGGCGACGGACCCGACCATTGATAGCCAGATCGTGCAGCTTCAGGCCGCCGGCGCTGATGTGCTGATTTGCGGCGTGGTGCCGCGCTTCGCCGCCCAGGCCATTCGCCGCGTGCATGATATTGGCTGGCGGCCGATGATGTTCATGACCAATGTGTCGGTCTCAGTAGGCGTGGTGATGCAGCCGGCAGGGGTTGAGAAAGGTGTTGGCCTTATCACTTCCGATTACCGCAAGGACCAATCCGATCCCGCCTGGGCGCAGGATGCGGGCATGAATGAATGGCGCGACTTCATGCGGCGCTATGTGCCGGATGGTGATTTGGGCGATAACAACTACACCTATGGCTATGGCGTGGGCACCACCATGATCCAGGTGCTCCGCCAATGCGGCAATGATTTCAGCCGCGAAAATGTCATGAACCAGGCGCGCAACATCAAGCCAATGGATGTCGCGACCCTACTGCCCGGCATCAAGGTGCAAACCCAGCCCGACAATTATAACGCAATACGGCAAATGCAGTTGCAGCGCTGGAATGGGCAGAGCTGGGAGCGCTTTGGCAATGTGATCGAAGGGGCGGGGTGACGCCTGTCTGAGCCAAGCGATCCGGGATGGCCTGCTCTCTCCGAGGCCATCCGGCGAATGAATGTGAACCGGACACGCGCTAAGCCTCACCCCAAGACGCGCTTCGCTACCACATCCAGCTTCGCCAGCAATTCTGGGTCGCGCTTTTCGGGTGCCGTGATCAGCGCATATTCCAAGGCGCGGTCGCAGCCGGCGGGGCAAGGGCCACGCGGCGCGCCAAGGCTGGGCACCACATGCTGCACCAGGGCGCGCGCCTTATCAGCATTGGAAAATAGCACCTTCACCACTTGGTCCACCGTCACCGCTTCATGATCCGGGTGCCAGCAATCAAAATCCGTCACCATGGCGACCGTTGCGTAGCAAAGCTCCGCTTCGCGCGCGAGCTTCGCTTCTGGCATATTGGTCATGCCGATCACGCTACATCCCCAGGCGCGGTAAAGCTCACTTTCCGCCTTGGTGCTGAATTGGGGGCCTTCCATCACCAGGTAGGTGCCGCCACGTGTGACAGGCAGCGCCAGTTTGCGGGCTGCGGCTTCCAGCGCATCACCAAGCCGCGGGCAGACCGGATGCGCGACTGAGACATGCGCGACGCAACCCGTGCCGAAGAAGGATTTCTCGCGCGCAAAACTACGGTCAATAAACTGATCCACAATCACGAAATGACCGGGCGGCAAATCTTCCCGCAAGGACCCCACGGCGGAAAGGGAGATGATTTCCGTGCAGCCAATCCGCTTCAGCGCATCAATATTGGCGCGGTAATTGAGCGCTGAGGGCGGGATGGGGTGGCCGCGCCCATGACGGGGCAGGAAGGCGCAGGGCACGCCATAAAGCCGGCCAGTCAGGATTTCATCCGAAGGATCACCCCAAGGCGTGCGCACCTTCACCCAGCGGCGATCTTCTAGCCCTTCCATATCATACAGCCCGGAACCACCGATCAGGCCGATCATGGGTTGGATGCTCGTTTCGGTCGGGATCATGGCTGGCGTTCCGTTCAAGGCTTGGATGCTCGCGCCTTTAGCGCAGACGGGGCTTTCATGCTAACCCGTGCGCGCATTTTAAGGAGAGCACGGCATGGCCCTGCGGTTTGTGATCTTTCTGGCCCTGGCGCTGGTGGCTTGCGAGAAAAGCGAAAACCAAAGTGCCTTTGGCCCACGCGGGACAGCCTTGCCACCGCCGGGCCTTCAGGAGCGATGAGCTTCGCCACGTATGAGCTCTGACGCCCGCCAAAGGCAGGCGAGCGCCCGAATGGGCGCCGCCGCTAATGCGGCGAAGCCAAGCGCGCGGAGGCGCGAGCCGGCGTTTGAGGGCGGATCGGTAACGATCCGCGACATAAAGGTATCAAGTCTCCGCGCCGCCATTCACCTGGATCATCTGGCCATTCACGAAGGCACCGCCATCCGACACCAGCATGGAGACCACGGCGGCGATTTCATGCGGCTGACCAAGCCGGCCCACCGGTACGCGCGATATCATGCTGGCGATGTGGTGATGTGCGGCTTCATCATCGCGTTCGCCGGCGATGGGGCCAGGGGAGACAGCATTGGTGGTAATGCCCTTGGCGCCAAATTCCTTCGCCAAAGCCTTGGTCAGCCCCCACAGCCCGTGCTTGGAAACCGAAACCGCCGCGCGGCCGTTGTAGCCATGAATGGCATTCATACCGAGCAGGTTCACAATCCGCCCCCAGCCGCGATCCAGCATGCCGGGCAGACAAGCGCGGGCTAGCCACACGGAAGAATCTAAATCTACCGAAATCACGCGGCGCCAATCCGCATCACTCATTTCCAGGAAACGACCATCGGGGCGAAGTGCGGCGTTATTCACCAGCACATCCACCGCGCCGAAGCTGGCAATGGCATCCCGTGCGATGCGCGCGCATTCATCGGCCACGCCCACATCGGCCATGGCAACCAAAGCCTCCACGCCAAGGGCGCGAGCTTCGGCGGCGACTGCCTCACAAGCATCGCGATTGCGGGAGCCATTGATGACAACATTGAAGCCCATGCGCGCCAGATCAAGCGCAATGGCGCGGCCAATATTGCGGCCGGCGCCGGTGATCAAAGCGGTTTTGCGTTGCGTGGTCATATCCGTTTCTTTCATGCGCAGTTTTGATGAGTTCTATAGGGGTGTTGCGTGATCGGGCAAGGCGCCTACCAGGCCAACGCCACACCGCCGCCGCCGCGTGGATCG
>JBILPX010000173.1:0-6727 GCA_044373565.1 Roseomonas sp. | reverse complement strand
TGTTCGGCGCGGATGTGGTGCTGGATATCGTCTGCTATCGCCGCCTTGGTCATAATGAAAGCGATGAGCCCGCCTTCACCCAGCCGCTTATGTATAACCGTATCCGCGAATTGCGCACCACGCGCACGCTTTATGCGGAACGGCTGGCGCAGGAAGGTTCTGTGCCGTCTGAATCCTCCAAGGCCATGCTGGATGCCTTCAATGCGCGGCTTGAGGAAGCTTTTGAGGCTTCGCAATCCTATCGCCCCAATAAGGCGGATTGGCTTGAGGGCCATTGGTCCGGCCTGCGCCCGGCGGGTTCCACGGATGAGGCTGAGCAGCTTGAAGCGACCTCGGTCGCCTCGGAAACTTTGAAGGAAATTGGGTTGGCGCTTGCGCGCGTGCCTGCCGATTTCGCTGTTAATTCCAAGATCGCGCGGCAATTGGAACAAAAGCGCCAGGCAATTGAAACCGGGGAGGGGATTGATTGGGCAACAGGTGAAGCGCTTGCTTTCGGTTCGCTGTTGCTTGAAGGCCATCGTGTTCGGTTGTCAGGCGAAGATGTGCAGCGCGGCACCTTCAGCCATCGCCATGCTGTGCTGATTGATCAGGCAAGCCAGGCTGAATACACGCCGCTCAATAATATCCGCGATGGCCAGGCGAAGTTTGAAGCTTTCAATTCTTTGCTCGCGGAATTCGGCGTGCTTGGCTTTGATTACGGCTATTCGCTGGCTGATCCGAAGACGATGGTGCTGTGGGAAGGCCAGTTTGGTGACTTCGCCAATGGCGCGCAGGTGATCATTGATCAGTTCATCGCCTCGGGTGAAACCAAATGGCTCCGCATGTCGGGCCTGGTGATGCTGCTGCCGCATGGGTATGAAGGGCAGGGGCCGGAACATTCCTCCGCCCGGCTTGAACGCTATTTACAGCTTTGTGCTGAACGCAATATGCGCGTCTGCAACTTCACGACGCCGGCCAATTATTTCCACGCGTTGCGCCGGCAGATGAAGGCGAATTACCGCAAGCCCTTGGTGGTGATGACGCCAAAATCCCTGCTGCGGCATAAGCTTGCCATCAGTAGCCTGTCGGAATTCGGCCCCGGCAGTGGTTTCCGCCATGTGATTGATGAGGTGGATAAGATCGCGCCGCCCAAGAAAATTCGCCGCGTCGTGCTGTGCACCGGCAAGGTCTATTATGATCTGCTGCAGGAACGCCGCGACAAGGGCATCAAGGATGTCGCGATTGTGCGGATGGAACAGCTTTATCCCTTCCCGCGCATCAGCCTGCCGCCGGTGCTGGCGCAATATCCCAATGCGGATGTGGTCTGGTGCCAGGAAGAACCGGAAAACATGGGCGCATGGAATTTTCTTGATCGCAAGATTGAGGGCGTGTTGAAGACGCTGAACATCAAGGCGAAGCGCCCAGATTACGTGGGCCGGGAGGAGGCAGCGAGCCCTGCCACCGGCCTTGCTAAAGTGCATCAACATCAACAGGAAGCATTGGTGCGCGCGGCCCTGGCGGGCTGACGCGTATTGGTTTTGGAACGGATCGAGCAATGACCGATATTGTTGTGCCCACTCTGGGCGAAAGCGTTTCTTCCGCCACCGTCGCGCGTTGGCTCAAACAGGCCGGGGATGCCGTTGCAGCGGATGAGCCGCTGGTGGAACTCGAGACCGATAAGGTAACGGTGGAAGTGAATGCGCCGGTGGGCGGTGTGATTACCGCCATTGCCGCCGATACGGGTGCGGAGGTGCTTCCTGGCGCCGTGTTGGGCAGTATTGAGGCCGGCGCTGCCGCTACCGTGAAGCCTGCCGCCGCGCCTGCCCCTGCACCCAAGCCTGCTGCGGCGCCCACACCTGCGCCGGCTGCTGCTTCCGCCCATGCGCCATTGCCGGCGGCGGCGAAGATGATCGCCGAAACCGGGGCGAGTGCTGCCGCGATGGGTGCGGGCACGGGCAAGGATGGGCGTATCACCAAGGGTGATGTGCTGGCCTATTTGGCGCAGCCTGCTGCGGCACCTGCGCCTGCACCTGCGGCACGGGCTTCTCGCCCGCCGGAAGCGGGTGAAGAACGCGTGAAAATGACGCGTCTGCGCGCCACCATCGCCCGCCGCTTGAAGGAAGCGCAGAACACGGCGGCGATGCTGACCACCTTCAATGAGGTGGATATGTCAGCCGCCATGACGCTGCGGTCTGAATACCGCGATGCCTTTGAAAAGCGGCACGGCGTGAAGCTTGGCTTCATGTCCTTCTTCGTGAAGGCGTGTATCGCGGCGTTGAAGGAATTCCCCGCCGTGAATGCCGAGATTGATGGCGATGAGATTGTCTACAAGAATTTCGTGCATATGGGCATTGCGGTGGGCGGGCCTTCGGGCCTGGTGGTGCCGGTGCTCCGCAATGTGGATGGCATGGGCTTTGCCGAAATTGAAAAGCGCATTGGGGAATTCGGCAAGCGTGCGCGTGATGGTGCGTTGAAGCTGGATGAATTGGCGGGTGGTTCCTTCACCATCACCAATGGCGGCATTTATGGGTCGCTGATGTCCACGCCGATTTTGAACCCGCCGCAATCGGGCATTTTGGGCATGCACAAGATTCAGGATCGCCCCATGGCGGTGGCTGGCAAGATCGAAATCCGCCCGATGATGTATATCGCGCTGTCTTATGACCACCGCATTGTGGATGGGAAGGAAGCGGTGAGTTTCCTGGTCCGAGTGAAGGAAAGCGTGGAAGACCCGCGCCGATTGATGTTGGATATCTGAACCCTGCGGGAGGGCGAATGGCCCTCCCGTTTTTTTTCAGTCTATGCTCAGCTTCAATTTTGCGACCATGCGTTCTTCATAGACGGCACGTTCACGGGCGAATTGTGTGTAGTCTGCCGGCCCAAGATATTCATTGGGCAGATCGTGTTTCTTCATATATTCCTGAACCAGCGGATGATGTTGGGTCTTTTTGAAGGCCTGATGCAGCAATTCGGTTATCTCGGGATCCATGCCTTTGGGGCCGGTTATCCCGTAAGGTGAGGTAACCACCATGTCATAGCCCAAGTCGCGCAGGGTTGGCGCATTGGGAAAGGCGCCAAGGCGTTCACGGGTCCACACTGCCAGCAATCGCAACTGCCCTGCTTCCACATTCGGCGCCCAGGAGTTGGAATTGGCGATGCAGTCAATCTGGCGCGCGAGCAGCGCCGTGATGTTTTCCGATGTGCCGCGATAGGGCACATGGATCATTTCGACACCCTCTTTCTCGCAAAGTTCTTCCATGGCGAGATGATTGGAAGTCGCGATTCCCGAAGTGCCATAAGTCAATTCGCCGGGCCGTCGCCGCGCTTCCGCAAACATATCCTTGAGCGAATTCCATCCGGAGGCAGGATGCACGACATGGCCGAAGATGAAGCCTGTCTGCTGCATGATATACGTGAAGTCATTCACCGGGTCCCATGTTGGGCGCTTGGTGAGAAAGGGATGGCGGATCACTGATAGGTGGTGATGCGCTATCGTATATCCATCTGGCCTGGCTTGCGTCAGCAATTGCTGGGCAGCCAGCGTGCCGCGCGCGCCGGGGCGATTTTCAATAATGACGGATTGACCATATTCCTGCAGGAACAACTCATTTTGAAGGCGCATGAAGCCATCCAGCAATCCCCCTGGCGCCCAGGGGATCAGGAAGCGGATAGGCCGATTGGGAAAGCGGCCTTGTCCAAGGGCTGGGGCGGCCAAAAGGCTCGCGCCAAGCCCAAGTGCGGTGCGGCGATGAAATGTCACCATGGCGCTGCCCTCAGCCATCCAGGGTCAGGCCAAGGCGTCGCACCATGGTCTTTTCGTATTCCACACGTTCAGCGATGAAACGACGATAGCTTTCCGTATCCTGATAGACCAGCGGCATATCGAATTGGCTGCGAATACGGGTATTATCGGGGCTGAACAGCGCTTCCTTCATCGCATCATGCAGCACGCGCACAATGCCGGGGTCCATGCCTTTGGGACCGCTGACCCCATAGGGGGAGGCAACCACCATATCGTAGCCAAGCTCCTTTAATGTGGGTACGGCGGGGAAGCGCGGGGCGCGTTCCGCGCTCCATACCGCAAGGGCGCGCATCTGCCCGGCTTCCACATTGGGCGCCCAGGTGGAGCTATCGCAAATCATATCCACCTGGCCGGATAGCACGGAGGTGACGCCTTCATTGGCGCCGCGGAAGGGCACATGGACCAGGCTGATTTTCTCGATCTCCTGGATACTTTCCATCGCCAAATGATTGGTGGTGCCGATACCGCTGGTGGAATAGGTCAGCCTGCCGGGATTGGCGCGGGCATAGGCAAGCAAATCCTGCCAGGACTTCAGATGGCTATCGGCCTTGACGGCGGTGCCGAACAGCCAGCCGGTCATGCCGATGATATGCGTGAAATCGCCAATCGGGTCCCAGCCGGGCGTTTTCATCATCCAGGGCCGGCGCAGCACGGAAAGATGCATCTGGGTCAGCGTATAACCGTCTGGCCGGGCCTGTTGCGCGACGGTCATCGGCCCAAGCGTGCCGCCGGCGCCCGGACGGTTTTGAATCACCATGGGCTGACCGAGCGCCTTGCCGGCCAATTCGGCGATGGACCGCAACTGCGCATCGGCGGAACCGCCGGCGGGCCAGGGCACCACAAGCTGGATAGGCCGATACGGGTAGCGTGCTTGCGCCAGGGCAAGGCCCGGTGTTGCCAGGGCAGCGCCGGTCACAGCCAGCAAGCCGCGACGTGAAATATCGGTGATACTGGTCATTATTTTCCTCCCGAGCGCGCATCTGTCGGCGCCACTTGCCGGGGAAGGATAGGGCGGAAAGCGCGCAAAACCCAAATCCTATTTCCATGGCTTGATCGGCCCGCCCGACCGGTCCAAACAGGGGAGCGAAAAGACAAAGGTTGAGGACGCCTGACCATGAGTGATGCTTTTGACGTTATCGTGATTGGCGCCGGTCCCGGCGGTTATGTGTGTGCCATCCGCGCCGCGCAGCTGGGCATGAAGGTCGCCTGCGTTGAAAAGCGTGAGACTTTGGGCGGCACCTGCCTCAATGTCGGCTGCATCCCGTCCAAGGCTTTGCTGCAATCCTCGGAGATTTTTGAAGAAGCGCAGCACAAATTCGCGGATCATGGCGTGAGTGTTGGCGCGGTGAAGCTTGACCTGGCGCGGATGCAGGCGCGCAAGGGAGAAGTGGTTGGCGCCAATGTGAAGGGTGTCGAATTCCTGTTCCGCAAGAACAAGGTCACCTGGCTGAAGGGTGAGGGCAGCATCACTGCGCCCGGCACGGTCAGCGTCGCCGGCAAGGATTATTCTGCCAAACACATCGTGATCGCGAGCGGCAGTGAGAGCATCCCCCTGCCGGGTGTTGAGGTGGATGAAAAGCAGATCGTGACTTCCACTGGTGGGCTGGAACTGGCCGCGGTGCCGAAGCATTTGGTTATCATTGGCGGTGGCTATATCGGGCTTGAATTGGGCAGCGTCTGGCGCCGCTTGGGCGCGGAAGTGACGGTGGTGGAATTCCTTGATCGCCTAGTGCCCAGCGTGGATCTGGAAGTGGGCAAGGCGTTTGAACGCATCCTGGCGAAGCAGGGCATCAAGACGAAGCTCAAGACCAAGGTGATGGGGGCTACGAGGTCTAAAAAGGGCGTCACCTTGACGCTGGAACCCGCCGCCGGTGGTGCGGCGGAAGAAATGACCGCCGATGTCGTGCTGGTCGCGATCGGGCGCCGGCCTTATGTGGCCGGGCTTGGCTTGGATAAGGTTGGTGTCGCTTTGGATGAGCGTGGGCGCATCAAGGTTGATGGCCATTACGCCACCAATGTGCCGGGCATTTACGCGCTTGGCGATGTGATTACGGGCCCAATGCTGGCGCATAAGGCAGAAGAAGAAGGTGTCGCCTTGGCGGAGATGCTGGCCGGGCAGAAGCCGCATCTGAATTACGGCACCATTCCGGGTGTGGTTTATACTTGGCCGGAAGTCGCTTCGGTGGGTGAAACCGAAGAACAACTCAAGGCCCGAGGTGCCGCCTATAAGATCGGCAAATTCCCCTTCACCGCGAATGGCCGCGCCCGCGCCATGGGTGATATGGATGGGTTTGTGAAAATCTTGGCTGATAAGGCAACCGATAAAGTCTTGGGCGCGCATATCATCGGCCCGGATGCGGGCACGCTGATCGCGGAATTGGTCCTGGCGATGGAATTCGGCGCGAGTGCCGAGGATGTGGCGCGCACCTGCCACGCGCATCCTTCGCTGAATGAGGCGGTGAAGGAAGCGGCGCTAGCGGTGGATGGGCGAGCGCTGCATATCTGACGCGCCAGCTTTAAATGGCGGCTGGCGCCTTGAAGCCGCCTTCCTTGGCCAAATCCGCAGCCCGCCACAAATACCACGCAGCGGTAGTGCGATAGGGCGCCCAGGCTTCCCCGATTTCTGCCAGCGCCTTAGGCTTTGGCTGTTCCGGCAGGCCGGCTGCAATGCGGTAGCCTTCGCGCACGCCGAAATCATCCACAGGCAGGATATCGGCGCGGCCAAGGGTGAAGATCAGCAGCATCTCCACCGTCCAGCGCCCCACACCACGCAGTGCGACCAGCCTTTCGATAAGCACTTCATCGGAAAGCCGACGCGCCGCAGTGCGATTGGGGATGACGCCAAGCGCTGCCTTCTCAGCAATGTCGCGAATGGCGAGTACCTTATTCGCCGAAAGCCCAGCGCCGCGCATCGCCTCAGGTGTTAAGGCCAGCACGGCTTCCGGT
>JBILPX010000172.1:0-6750 GCA_044373565.1 Roseomonas sp. | reverse complement strand
GCGGCTGGCAGAGCGGCTTTCGCCCGAACAGCTTGGCGATTTATGGCCGGAAGATACAACAGTAGGCCGCCCCGATGAACCGCTGATGCAGACTGAAGCAAAGCCAAGCGGTGCGCTGCAGGGACCAGGTTTGAATGGCGCGGCATTGGCCGCACTTGCCAAGCATTTCCCGCGCTTTCCGGAAGATGCGCCTTTGCCGGAGATTGCTTCCAATGCCTGGGCGGTCGGGGCATGGCGGAGTGCGTCGGGCGCGCCTTTGCTCGCTGCCGATCCGCATCTTTCGCATAGCGCGCCCATTCTTTGGTATCTGGCGCGCATCACCCTGCCGGATGGGCGCATGCTGATGGGGGCAACCGCGCCTGGCGTGCCGGGGATTGTGATTGGACGGAATGAAAGCCTGGCTTGGGGCTTCACCACCACCCATGCGGATACGCAGGATATCTTCATCGAAAAACTGACCGATGACGGGCGCTATGAAACGCCCGAAGGTCCGCGCGACTTTACGTGGCATGAAACGCAAATTGCGGTGCGCGGTGCGGCTCCAGTGGCTTTCCGTTTTCGCGAAACGCGCCACGGGCCGGTGCTATCCGATCTTGATCCAAGTTTTGCGGGCAAGGCGGGTACGGTGTTGGCGTTGGCCATGGCAAGCCTTTCAGCGGGCGAAACCTCTGCACGCGGCTTGTTGCGCTTGAATGGCGCGCGCGACATCAAGGAAGCCCGCGCGGCGGCCGAGGACATCACCAGCCCGGTGCAGAATCTGATGCTCGCGGATCGTGCGGGCGGGATTGCGATGTTGATTGTGGGGCGCGTGCCGCAGCGCCGTGGTGGCGATGGCACGCTGCCTCGGCACGGCTGGGATGGTGCGGCAAGATGGGATGGTTTTCTGCCTTTTGACGCCAAGCCGCATGTTGAAAACCCGCCAAGCGGCGTGATTGTGAACGCGAATAACCGCGTGGCGCCGGCGGATCATCCGGCCTTTCTCAGCCGAGATTGGCATGGCGATTGGCGCTTCCGGCGCATTGGTGCCGGCTTGGCCGCGCAGCCTCAACACACGCCGGCGGATTTCGCGGCCTTGCAAATGGATCGCTTCAGCCTTTTTGCGGCGGAAGCACTGCCAGCCTTTCGCGCCCTGCCGCCGATGGAAGGCGCGGCTGGGGCAGCGCTTGCCCTGCTGCAAGCCTGGGATGGCGAGATGGACGCGACACGGCCAGAACCGCTGATCTTCCACGCGACCATGCGCGGCTTTGGCCAGGCGCTGCTGAAGCGCGCTGCCATCCCGCCGGATGGCTTTGCGCCATCGCCCGAATTCCTGCGGCCCTTGCTGCAAGGGGGCGATGCGGCCACGCGCTGGTGCGGCGAAGGGGGCTGCGCGCCCTTGCTGGCGGCGGCATTGACGGAAGCGGTGGCAGCGCTGGTGCCTCAGCAGCGCGCCGATCCGCGGCAATGGCGCTGGGGCGCGGCCCATGTCGCGCAATTCGACCACGCCATTCTGCGCTTCATCCCTTTTCTGCGCGATTGGGTGGGCCTGCGCGCCGCGCCAGGCGGTGATGGCGAAACCGTGGCGCGCGCCGCTTTCCGGGGCGCGGGCTTTGCCGCCGTGCATGGCGCGGGCTTTCGCGGCGTGATGGATTTGGCCCAGCCGGATGGCGCCTTTGCCGTGATCGCGACGGGCCAATCCGGCCACCCCTTCAGCCGGCATTGGGGTGATATGCTGCCGCTTTGGCGCGATGGTGCGCTTTTGCCGCTGGCTGCCCCGCGCGAGGCGATCGGGCGCATCCGCCTGAACCCTGCTCCCTGACACAATTCTTCAAGGTGGTTGATTCCAAAGCGGTCTGAGGCGAAAATGGCACCGCATGCTACATCGCCCGCCCCGCCGTCCGCAATTCTTCTATACGACCGCGCCGCTGCCCTGCCCCTATTTGCCGGGCCGGACGGAGCGGAAGATCGTGACCGAGCTTTCCGGCACGGAAGCGGAATCTTTGCATGAACGCCTTTCGCGCGCCGGCTTTCGCCGCAGCCACAACATTGCGTATGCGCCGGTCTGCCCCGGCTGCCAGGCTTGTGTGCCGATCCGTGTGGTGAGCGAGGAATTCACGCCAGACCGCACGCAGCGCCGCATCCTGCGCGCCAATGCGGATTTGACCGTTTCCGAAATGCCGGCCCGCGCAACGGCGGAACAATTCACCCTGTTCCAGCGCTATCAGAAAAATCGCCACGCCGATGGCGATATGGCTGCGATGGGCTATTACGATTATCGCGCCATGATCGAGGATACGCCGATCAGTACCGGCATCCTTGAATTCCGTGATGCGCAGGATCGGCTTTTGGGCGCGTGCCTGACGGATTGGCTGGCTGATGGGCTATCAGCGGTTTATTCCTTCTTCGATACGGATGAGGATAAGCGATCACTCGGTACTTTTGCGGTGCTGTGGCTGATTGGCCGTGCGCGATCGCTTGGCCTGCCTTATGTCTATTTGGGCTATTGGGTGCCGGAAAGCCGGAAGATGGCCTATAAGGCGCGCTTCCGGCCAAGTGAGATTCTTATCAGCGGCGCCTGGCATCGGCTTGGCAACGGCGCGGAAATGAACGCCGCGCCGCGTGAAGTGGTGCGGGTAGGCTAAGTGCTAAACCGCTTCCGCAAGCACAAGATTGGGCCTCGCGGTGCGTGGCGGCGGTGCGGTAATGTCCTCGGCACGGTAGAAACAAAGATCACCGATTTCCGTGATGCTCGCTTGCCCAACCGCCCAGGCGGGAAGATGTGCCGCATCATGCCAAAGCGTGGCACCCCCAGTCGGGTCCGGCAGCAGGCCGGAAGCGGCGCGCTGCGCAATGCGCCGACAGATCGTGATAGCCACATCACCGGGCGGGATGGCGCGCAAAGCGGCGTGGCGTGGATCTCGCTTATTCCAGCAGGAAAACAGGAAGGGCGCGCGGCAGATCGCGGCGATGTGGCGCGCATTGGGATCGCGGCCTTGGCGCAGACGGTTCATCACCAAAGCAGCCAAGGCTTCAATGGCGCGCACGGGCTTGTCGGCCGCTTCGGCCCAGAGCGTCATGGCGAGGATTTCGATGTCAATCGCGCGGGCAGGGGGCAGCTTGTTCATTCCCGTTCCTCCATCCGGCGCACGGCTTGTGCGGCGGCAACACCCGTGCGGGAAACCTCCTCAAGCTTTTCCTCGATCCGCACCAAATGATCGGAAAGCCTTCGATCCAGATCGCGAATGAGCGAAAGCGGCACATAGGTGCGTGCCACTTCCAGCTTGAATTGCGCCAAATCTTCGCGCGTGCGATTCAGCGCATCCGAATCGCGTTCATCGACGCGTTCGATGCGGGCATGCAATTCGCGCCGGAGCCCGTGGATCATCCAGAATAAGCCGGCTACCACCGGCGCTTCCACGGCGGTAAACCACCATTGGGGATCAATCTGCATGGACATTCTGCTTGGCCTTATGCTGAAAGCTTGAAGAACAGGCGCGGCCACCCCAGAAGAAAGGGGCGGCAAGACGCCGGAAAGGAAAGCCGGGCCCATGTGGAATGAGCCGTATCTGGAAACCTGCTGCCGTTCGGCGCTGCATCGGCTGACGCTGGTGGGCCCGCATGGGCGGCCCGAAGGGCTGAAGGATGGCCCCTGCCTGCTGCGCCTGACCGGCATGGCTTTGGCGCAGCAACGCCCGGATGGGCGATTTGAAATTACCGATGCAGGCCGCGCGCGGCATGCCTCGGAAATCCTGAAAACGACTGCGACTTAGCTTCCACGCCAATAGGCGGCCTGCGGTGGAGGGCCGGCACGCGCCAAGCGCACCGGTTCTGCCAGCAAGCAACCCGCCAACGCATCCAAGGCGTCATCGCGCGCGCCGGAGACATTTGGCGCCCATTCCGCCATTTCGGAAGTGAAACGGGTACGAAACACAGTTTCATGCGCATGCAGCCGCCGTGCGGCGAGCGCTGGTTCCAATGCGCCAAGGATACGATCCGCCTTCGCGCGATGGTTATTCTGTTCCACCACCGCGCAGGCCGCGCCCGCCTTGGCCAATTCGCGCCTGAGCAGCGCGGGCAGAAAGCGCCCAATGCCATTGGTCTCCACGCGAATAACCGGCAGCAGCAAATCCCGCGCGATATGCGCGACTTGCCAGCATTGCTGTGTGGCAGGGTCTTCCGCCGCGTCCGGGTCATGCGTCAGGTAGCGTAGCCGATGCAGGAAGTGGTTGCCTTCCTGATCCGCATAACACGCCGCCAACACGGAAGAATCCCCGCTGCCGGGCCGGCCATAGGCAGGGTCCCAATAGCCGCCGCCGGAAACAAGGCGTCGCCCAAGCAGGCTGAGTTCCGCCCGCCCGCCGGCTTCGCGATATTCCGGTTCCTCTGCATAACGAATAAGTGCCGCGGGATCGAGCCGTGCGGCTTCAGCCGGAAGCGCCTTCAGCATCATCTGCCGCTCAAAATGCAGCGCGCCGACGCGTTGGCGGAGTGCCGCAATCGCCTCCTTCGGAAAGCGTTCCGGCCAGGCGCTGGCACCCGCCGCATTCATGATAGGCAGCGTGAGGCGGCGATAGGATCGCAGGAAGGCATCTTCATGCTTCGGATCGCGGTAGAGACTTTCCTCACAATGCGGCGTGCCGACGAACAGAATGGTGCCGCCCGGGGTCAGGATGAATTCAAGTTCAGCCAAGCGTTCACGCAACGCCTCGCGCTTGCCGGGTGTGTCGCAATTGCCGGCAACTTCGACATCGTCGCAAATGATCACATCGGCGCGCGCACCGGTGATATTGCCGGATATGCCCTGCGCCAGCATGGATGGGTCTCGCAAAGCGCCGGGGCGGGCGACGGTGAAGCGATCCGCCGCCCAATTCTCTGGCACATCGGGCAGCAATTCGGCGCAAAGCGGGTGGGATTCCAGAATGCGCCGCACGGTTGCGACCATGCGGGTTGCTAGTGATGCGTCGGCTGCTACCACCAGAATGCGCGTGGAAGGATTGTTGAGCAAAAGCCAGGCGCACCAAAGCCCGATCAGCGTTGATTTGCCGCAGCCGCGAAAGGCCATCAGCAGCAGGCGCCGATCACTGGCTTCGCGCCGCGCCATCAGCCAGCGCGCGATGCGCCGATGAATGGCGGGCGTTTCCTGCGCGCTGCGTTGATTCCAAAGCCAGAGAAATTCCAGGAAATCCGGATCATTCCTCATGCGGCACATCATCGGGCATGGGGGCGGCGGCCAAAGCCTGACGCGCCTCGGCAAGCAGGCGTTCGGCTTCGGTTACTTCACGCTGATCAGCCTGGTGCGTGGCGCGCGCCAAGCGCAGCAACGCTTCCAAATGGCCGAGTGCTGCACGGCAGAGTTGGATATGGTTGCGATGGGCGCGCATCAGCGCCTCATCTTCCACCAGCGGATCAAGGCTGAGGACCGCTTCATAGCTGGCACTCACGCGCTTGATGGCCTCACGCAGATCAAGCCCGAGGTCAATGGTGTTTTTGCGGCGCCTCATGCCTTGGTAACCCGGGCACGGACGGTGCCGGCTGCAAGATTGATGGCGATACCGCTGCGATTCCAGGCGGTGATAGTAACGATATTGGTGGCGCCAACTTGCGCCAGCATGACAATGCCGGAAGTGGCCAGGCTGAAGGCGGCGGTGGCGAAATCACCAGGGCGTGCGCCTTGTAGTGGCACATTGATTTGCGCCGAAGCACCAGCCGCGATTGAGCCAGGATCCCAGGGCGATTCAGCGGCCAGTTCGCGCGCGCCATGCGGCAGATCCGGCATGCCATACAGCAAGGATGGAGCGTAAAGCGGATCACAAGCCAAGCGCAGCGAACGCACTTCATAATCCCGCGCGATGCGTGCCACACCGATGATGGCATAGGCGACCTGATCTGCGAGGCGAATAACCTGTGGGCGCGTGAACGTTTCGTCATCCATATCGGCGGAGCTTTGCCACCAGCGGCCGGTGGCGTTCCACATGAGGGATTGACCAGAAGCGCGCACGACGGGCGTGGTGCCTTCGCTGATTAGGTAGCGATCATGGTCGAAACACATCACGACCAAGCGCGCGCCATCCGCATCCACGGCCAGGGCGAATTCTCGGCAATTGCGGGTATCCACCACAAAGCCAAGCCCGCGCCCGCCGGTCAGCAAAACACCGCGATCGGTGAAGGTGAAATCATCAAGGCCGGGAAATGCAAAATCCTCAAGCCGTGTTGGTGAGAAGGAGACATTGCTGGAAAGGCATGCGAGTTTTTCAAAACCCCATTCCTGAATGGACCAGCGGAACCGCGCGGCGCGCAGATTGGGGACGGCTGCGATCTCACGCGATGCATCACGAAAGGCCGCGGCCTGGTGGAAACGTCGCACGCTTGCGCCGATACGTGTGGCGCTTGGTGTGTAATCAACATCCACAAGATAGGCTTGGCTGGCCCAAGCAATTTCATAAACATGGTCTTGCGCGCCGGCGGTGTGGCGCGCGACAAAGGGGCTGCAGCCTTCCATGCGCATGGCACGCGCCCAAATCGCGCGGCTATTGACCTCACACAAAAAAGGGATGCCGCTGATGGGGCGATTCCGCGCCTGCAATTCAAAGCCAGGTGCATCAAAGATGTGCCGATTATGCGCGACATAGGCGCCGGGTGCGGCAGAAAACCGCACACCAAAGCGATCCTTGGTGATATGTAGGCTAGAAGCGATGGCGAAATGCCCGCCATAATAGCGCACGGATGTGTTCCAGGCGCCCGCACTCGCGGTGCGGACATCAAGCCCGATGC